>CADCWK010000379.1 GCA_902806375.1 uncultured Thermomicrobiales bacterium | reverse complement strand
CGGGGTCTCGGGAGCGGCGGCCCTCCAGATGGGCGCGAACTTCTTCCGCGTCTGGCGGTCACATTTCACGCGCGATCTCATCACCGAGGTCACACAGATCGGCGTCGGGGTCCTAGCAGCCATCCTTGTCGTGGTCGAACCGCTCGTCGTCCCGATCCTGGCGGTCCCGGTCGTCCTCGTCTCGATCTCGTCCCGCCGTGCCTCGCAGCTGGAATCCGATACCCACGACGCCCTTACCCGCCTCGTCGAACTCCTCGAGCTGCGGGATGCCTATACGGCTGGCCACTCGCGCCGGGTCGCCGAGACCGCACGCGTGCTGGCACTGAAGCTGGGCTTCACCCCGGAGGAGGCGGTCGTCATCGAGAGCGCCGGCGAGGTCCACGACATCGGCAAGATCATCATCGAGCCGACAGTCCTCCACAAGTCCGGCGGTCTCACGGACGAGGAGTTCACCCTCATCAAGCAGCACCCGGTCTTCGGAGCCAGCATCGTCTCCCGCTTCGCCTCCTACGGGACTGGCCACCTGATGGTCCGCCACCACCATGAGCGGTGGGACGGTGCCGGCTACCCGGACGGGCTCGCGGGAGAGTCGATCCCGATCGGCGCCCGCATCATCGCGGTCGCCGATTCGTACGACGCCATGACCAGCGCCCGATCCTACCGGGGAGCCATGCCCCATGAGCGGGCGGTCGCCATACTGATGGAAGGTGCGGGCGTCCAGTGGGACCCCGATGTGATCGCCGCCATGCTCGAGCATCTCGGCGTCGGCGAGACCGAGCAGTTCCCGTGGCCCCGCCTCGCCGCCATGCCGAAGCCGGTCGACCCCTCGCACGCGCCGTCGGCCTGACGCCTGGGACAGTGGCCGATGTCGCGCGGCGTCTGTCGATCCCGGGTACCGGCCCCAGGGACGAGCCTCGGCCTCAGTTTGCCCGATGGATCACCAGGGACGCGTTCTGGCCGCCAAGGCCGAACGCGTTCTTGAGGGCCCATTCCTGGCTGACCCGGCGCGCAGTGCCGGCCACGATGTCCAGCTGGACCGGTACGTCCGGGTCGTGCTCGCGGAAGTTGCGGGTCGGAGCGATGACTCCCTCGACCATCCCCAGGATCGTCCCGATGGTCTCGATCGCCCCGGACCCTCCCATGCAGTGGCCGAAGGCGCCCTTGAATGAAGTGACCGGGATCTGACTGGCCCGCTCACCGAAGACGTCCGCGATTGCGACCGACTCGGCGAGATCGCCAGCGGGCGTCGAGGCGGCGTGCGCGTTGACGACGCCGATGTCGTCGGGGCTGATGCCCGCATCGGAGATCGCGTCCCGCATGGCCCGGACGGCGCCGGAGCCGTCCGGGAGTGGAGCGATCGGGTGGTAGGCGTCGTTGGAGGTCGCGTATCCGACGATCTCGGCGTAGATCCGCGCGCCGCGGGACTCGGCCCGCTCCCGGTCCTCCAGGATCAGGATGCCAGCCCCCTCACCGAGGACGAACCCTGCCCGGGAGGCATCGAACGGCCGGACCGCCGCGCCCGGGTCGTCGTTGCTGTCCGTGACGAGCGCCCGCATGGCGGCGAACCCGGCGATGAAGAACGGGTGACGGTTGGACTCTACGGCGCCGGCAACCATGAGCGGAGCCCGGCCGTCACGGACGGCGAGGTAGGCATCGCCGATCGCCTGGGCTCCCGTCGAGCAGGCCGTGACGACGGTCGAGCTTGTCCCACCGAGCCCGAAGCGGTTCTGGATGGTGTAGGCGGCCAGATTGTGCGGGAACATGACATGGAGGTGTGGTGGGACTCGCCCGGCGCCTCGTGACTGGAAGACCTCGAAGGCGGGCAGGAGATCGTCATAGGTCCCACCGAGACAGGTGCCCAGCAGGGCGCCGCCGAGGCCGAGATCCGCGGAGGCCGTCGGTTGCAGATCGTCACCGACCAGCCCGGCGTCGATCAGCGCTTCACCGGCGGCCTCGACCGCCAGGCGAGCGAAGCGCGATGTCGTCCGCCGGACCTTCCCGGAGAGGAATCGTCGCGGCTCCGTCTCGTCCACGATATCCCCGCGCAGCACACAGCCATACTCGTCGACATCGAGGTCCGGGATCCGAACGATGCCGGTCTCCCCGGCCACCAGCCGGCCCCAGGTGCTCTTCACGTCCGGCCCCAGGGACGTGATCGCTCCCAGCCCCGTCACGACGACCCGCCGGGGAGCCATGGAGGTGGACCCGATGCTGGACACGGCACAACCTTTCTGTACGGGAAGATCCACAAGATTGAGCGCTGATTGATCGTCCGAAGGCCGACGCTCGACTGCCGGCAGTGCGTCGGGTTCCGGGGGTTAACGTCTCAAAGATCGCCGGGCAGTATACGTCGTCGGTCAAAGCAGGGACGGGTAGGACCAACAGGTACCGTGGACGCATCTGACAGTCATGGGCCGCATGGGGGAGTGAGTGGAGCGTAGCGCCACGACTAAAGTAGGACAAGCGTTGTGATCTGATGGTCAGCGCGTTCACCTGGCCGGAGATCGACCGGGAGCCAGTGGGAGAGGGGCCGGGGGTCGGACAAGCCCGGTGTCGTCGAGAGGGTGCCATGAACACGCGGCGCGTGCTGATCGTCGACGACCATCCCTTCTTCCGGATCGGGCTACGCCGCATCCTCTCCGCGGATCTCCGGATCTCCGTGATCGGAGAGGCGGCGAACGGCTACCAGGCCCTGCACCTCGCTGAGGTCGAGCACCCTGATCTGGTCATCATGGATGTGCAGTTGCCTGGGGTCACGGGGCTCCAGATCGCGAATGCCCTCCGGCGGCAGGCTCCCCGCATCGCGATCATCTTCCTGTCGGTGCACGTGGACGACGACCGGCTGTTCGCCGCGATCCGGGCAGGCGCCGTGGGATTCGTCACCAAGGACAGCGACCCGTCAACGATCGTCGAGGCCGTCGCGGCGGTGTTGCAGGGGGAGAACCTGTTGCACCAGTCGGTTCTTCAGAGCCCATCCCTGGCCCGGAAGGTCCTGAACGAGTTCCGGGCGATGAGTCAGGACGGAGAACCAGTCGATCCAGGCGTGACGCTGTCGCCGCGCGAGCTCGAGGTCCTGGACTGCCTCATCATGGGAAACTCCAACAAGGAGATCGCGTCCCGACTCTACATCACCGAGCAGACGGTCAAGAATCACATGACGTCGGTCCTGCGCAAGTTAGAGGTCGATGACCGCGTCGCGGCCCTCCGATATGCCGTGACCCGGGGTTGGGCAGAGATCGGACCGCAGCCTCACACCGCGGTCGAGTCGATGCCTGCCGGTGAACCGGGAGCTCCGCCAGCCTGAGCCCATCATGTTCCCTGCGTCCGACCCGCGGCGCCGGCCGTCCCACCTGGGCCCCCATTCGTCGAGGGTGATCACGAGCGTTACCCGGCCCAATCCGACCGGGAAGTCCATCCGGCTCGGTGCCATCACCCGGTCCCCTGACGCGGACTCAACCAATTATTTCGATATTCCTTCGAGATCATTGCGGAATGTCCAAATATTGGCTAGGCTAGAAGAGCAAATCGAAGGACGTTGTTTACCCATCGTCGGGCGTGGTGTATCAAGACGACTCGCCAGCGCGCACAGAGTTTCGAATCGGATGCGATCGCACCGGGCGCCAGGTAGACCGGTGTGTCTCACCTCATGGCCCGGCCTCCCCGGGCACGGACTGGAGAAATGGATGACCGGAACAGGAATCGATACGCTCGATGAGCGCATCATCGACGCGCTGCAGAAGGATGGACGGCTGACGATGAAGTCCCTGGCCGAGTACGTTGGCCTCTCGAGCCCGGCCATGATCGAGCGCGTCCGGCGACTCGAAGAGCGTGGGGTCATGGCGGGCTATCGTGGGATCGTCGCCCCTGCCGCGATCGGTCGCCCGCTGACGGCGATCGTCCGCGCCGAAGTCGACCAGAGCGCGATCGAGGGGTTCGTCGCCACGATCACGAATGACCCGAGTGTCGTCGAGGCGCACCGGACGAGCGGTCTCGTCAATTTCGTCCTCAAGGTCCATGTCGCCGACCCACCGGCGCTGGAGGAACTGATCGACCGGCTGAGTATGTCCGGGGCGCGCTGCGACGCGGACCTGGTGCTCTCGACCCCAGTCTCCTGGCGAGCGTTGACGGCACCGGAGGGTACGGTGCGGGTGCGGACGCGCCTGTCGCGCAAGGCCAGCGAGGGGAGTGACCCGGGCGCCACGTCTCCTCGCTCCCGGGCGGCCGCGAGCAGCGAGGACGGCCAACCGGTAGCACGCCGCGGGCCTGGCCGGCCGAAGGGCTCGCGCAAGTCGCCCGCCGGCTCCCCGGCCTAGGCGCTCCCGTCGGCGATCTGGCCGGACCCATTCGCAGTGGTCGTTCAGCTATCGCCCGGTTCGTCGGCGTCGTCATGACCGATCGATGCTCGTAGGGCCACGCCAGCCCCCCGGGCCAGTGATCGTCGGCTGGCCGTTGCTTGTCCCCTGTCAATCGGCAGAGGCTGACCAAGCGGGAACGAGAGGGGGCCGGTGCGATCACCGGCCCCCTCCCTGGTTCACTGGTTGTCTTCGCCGCTGACTCCCCGACCCCCAATTCACCGGTGACCATGTCAGCCGCCGGGGGGTTGCCCGTCCTCGGGGGGGTCGCTGGTCTGCGTATCCGGTTGGTTCGACCCCGTCGGGCGGATCGTCGAGTTGCCGCCGCTGACTCGCCCTCCGGTCAGCTCGTTGGCGTACTGCCGAACGCTATCGGACGCCCCGCCGACCAGCCGTCGATCGCCAAGGACATCGAGGGCCTCGTCGAGGTCGCGCTGCTCCCAGGCCGACATCTGGTCGCAGAGCAGAATGGGCTCGTTCCCGGTGGCAAGGAGTTCGGTCCGGGTCGCGTCGCCGTTCCCTGGGCTGTGGCTGGTGCCGGCGCAGACCGGACCCTCGTAGATCCCCTGCGGTCGTGCGAAGTCGTCCGGGTAGGGCTGGCCGTTGCTGTCGACGATGAGGTCGCTGAACCGGCTGTCCTCGTGGAGGAGCAGCATCAGCTCACTCCAGATGGCGTCCGTGCCGACGTTGCCGGGCGTCGGCTGCATCGGCGTGTTGTCGGTGTTCCCCGTCCAGACGCCGACGACCGCCGCCGTGGTGTAGCCCATCCGGAGGCTGTCGCGGACATCGTTCGTCGTGCCGGACTTGGTCGCCATCTGGCGGCCGAGCGTTTGCTGCGTCGTCTCCGCGATGTTGCCCTCGCCGAACAGCCGCTGCCGGGCCTCATTGTCGCTGAGCATATCGGTGATCTGATAGGCGTACTCGGCTCGCAGGACCTGCGGAGCGCTGCCCAGCGATGTCGAGGGGTCGAGCTCGTAGAGGACGTTGCCCATCGCGTCCTCGATCCGGGTGATCGGTGAGAACGGGACCAGCTTGCCGCCGTTGGCGAAGGTGGCGTACGAGTTGACCATGTCGACGAGCGGGATATCGACGCCACCGAGGGCGATCTGGAGCCCATAGTCCGCGTTCGGGTCGAACGAGCTCGAGTTGCCGAGCCGGTTGGACATCTCGATGACCCTGGGAATGCCGACGTTCTCGGCGGCCTTGAGGGCCGGGATGTTCAGCGAGTTCGCCAGCGCATCCCGGATCGTGACCGCGCCATAGAAGTTCCCGGTGAAGTTCCCGGGAGCATAGGGTGGCGATCCTTCCTGGGTCGGGCGCTCGAACGGCACGTCGAGCAGGACGGTACCCGGGTTCCAGTGCATCTGCTCGAAGGCAGCCGCGTAGACGATGGGCTTCATCGTCGAACCGGGCTGCCGCGCCGACGTCGCGATGTTCACCTGCCCCGAGATGAGGGGGTCGTCGAAGTTGGCCGAGCCGACCATCGCCAGGATCTCACCGGTGTCCGGCGAGGCCAGCACGGCCGCCCCGTTGCTCACGGAGTAGGGTCCGGCTTCGGCGACGCCCTCCCGGACGATCCGCTCGGCCCCCTCCTGCAGTTCGCTGTCGATCGACGTGTAGATCTGGAGACCGCCCCGGTACAGGGCATCCTCGCCGAACTGCCCGGTGACGAAGTCCCGGACGTACTGGGTGAAGTGCGGGTTGTCGAGGACCTGGCCGGTGCGGTCGCCACGGATCGTGAGCGCTTCGTCGAAGGCCGCGTCGGCCTCAGCCCGGGTGACATAACCCAGCTTGACCATCTGGTCGAGGACGTACTCCTGCCGCTGCTTGGCGAGGTCGTAGTTGACCGCCGGGTTGTAGGCCGTCGGTAACTGGGGCACGCCAGCCAGCAGCGATGCTTCCGCCAGGGTCAGCTCCGATGCGTGCTTGTCGAAGTACATGACCGAGGCCGCCTCGATCCCGTAGGAGCGCTGGCCGTAGAAGATCTGGTTGAGGTACATCGTCATGATGTCGGTCTTGGTGAACGTCTGCTCCATGTCGATCGCCGCCATCGCCTCCCGGACCTTCCGGGAGATGGCGTAATCGTTTCCGATCTCCTCCTGGTAGAGGGCCCGGACCAGCTGCTGCGTGATGGTGGAGCCGCCCGACGAGCCGGCGCCCGTGAAGATGATGAACGCCCCCCGGACGATGGCGAGCGGCTCGACCCCTTGATGCGTCCAGTAGGTCGCGTCCTCCGAGGCGATCGTCGCGTTGACGAGATAGGGGGATATCTCCGTGTACGGAACGAATGTCCGCCAGTACCCGTTGGGATCGTCGACGTCCTGGAGCAGGGCGCCATCCCGGTCGTAGATGCGCGTGGTCTGGAAGGTCCCGGAGAAGATCGGTGCCGCGTCCGGCAGGGAGCCGGTCACCTCCTGGTACTCCTCGACGGTCATGTTGACGCCGACCGCCGAGGTCGCCGTCAGGGTCACGCCCGCGAAGATCGCGAAAGCGAGCCCCATGACCGCGAACGCGCCGAGGACGATTGGGAGCCGGTTGGGTCGCTTCGCCTCGCGCCCGGTAACACCCGGCAGGAGGTGCGGCGGGAGGTTCCGGAGACGGCTGCCGTACTGGCTGCGGGAGTAGAGGGCGGCGCGGCGCCGGGCCGATGGGTGACGCATGCGGGCGCGGGTGATCCGGCCTGAACTCATTCGCGACGATCTCCAGGAGGGGGGAGGGGAAACGACGCCGAATCGTGCTGTCGGCGGGCAGGGATGTTCCGTAAGATGGTACCACTTGCCGGATCACGCGCTGCCGATCGGTCGGCGCAACCGTTCGGCCCGGAGGACAGCAGATGACGACGGACTGGGCACGGCTGGACGATCTGGCGACGACGGCGGAGCGGGAGGGCGTCGTCGGCCGGATGGCCATCGCCGTTCGCGTTCATGGTGGCAGCGGTGGGGCCTCCCACTGGGACCGTCGTGGCGACGAGGCCTTTCTGTCCGCCAGCACCATCAAGGTCGCGATTCTCATCGCCGTCGCCCGGGCAATCGATGCCGGCACCCTGCGTCACCACGATCGGCGGTCCGCCCGTCCCGAGGACACGATCAGTGGGTCCGGCGTCCTCAAGGGGATGGAGCCGGGGCTGTCGCTGACCATCGACGACCATGCCTACCTGATGATCGCGGTGTCCGACAACACGGCCTCCAACGTCCTGATCGCGGCGGTGGGACTGGCCGCCGTCCAGGCTGTAACGGCGGATCTGGGCCTGACGCAGACCCATCTCCGGCGGCCGTTCCTCGGGGTTCTCCCGGTGGACGACCTCCCTCGCAACCAGATCAGCGCGCGTGACTTCGTCACGATGCTGGCCGCGATCGCGGACTCGACCGCTGCCTCACCAGCGGCGTGTCAATGGATGCGGGATCTGTTGCGGGCTCAGCAGCACGTCGAGCGGCTGGGTCGTGACCTGCCGCACGGCGTTGGCTTTTCGGGCAAGAGCGGATCGCTCGACGGTACCGTCCACGACGGGGCCATCCTCGACGGGCCGACCGGACAGGTCATCATCACGGTCCTGACCAGCGGTGTCCGGAACGACTTCGAGGCCGATATCCTGTTGGGTCAACTCGCCAGGACCGCGGTCCTCATCACCGGGATCGCGAATGAGAACGCGGCCCGACCGGCCGGTCAGATCCGACCAAGCAGCGATTCGCGCCGGGTCGACAGCTCGGCCGGGGTGAGATAGCCGCGGGCATAGAGATCCAGGAGCGAGCCGAGTCGCTCGGTCGTGTCCGCCGACCGGGTGATCGCCAGCCGATGCGTCTGGGCTGCCTGGGCGGAAAGATGTCCGTCCCCGACCGCCCGGTCGAGTTCGGTCATCGCCGATCGCAGCAGGAGCGCCAGCGGCGGGGTCGCGGCTACGACTGTATGGCGATCCGGATCGTTGATCCCCGCGATCGCCAGCGCGAGCCGCTCGTCCATCCGGACCAGGATCGAGCGCATCCGGTCGAGCGCGGTGTCATCCGGAGCCGCCGAGCCGGACCCGGTGCCAGTGGCGATCGGGGCGGCCGGGCCGTCCAGCTCCTCCAACGCTGGTCCATCGGCAGCAGCCGGATCTGGGATCTGGGGATCCGGGTCGCCGGGCGCCGGCGACCGGACCAGCGTCTCGTTCGGTCCCGGCGACATCGGCCGTCCGGGAGAAGCCGACTGTTCGCCGTCGTCGAGCCGGGGTGGGGATGAGTCTGGTCCCGTCAGAACGGCATTTGTGATGATCTGGCCGTCCGGCGTGGGCGCAATCCCGTCCAGGTCAGGAGCCAGCCGAGCCGGGGGGACGGGATTGGCCGACGGGGGCGTGGTCCCGATCGCCATCCCGCCCATAGTGGACCCGGACTCCGGGCCGGGGACCGTCGGGCCGGATCCCGGCCCACGGAACCGCACCATGACGCCCCGACCCGGGGTTGGGGCCGGAGCCGGGTGCGGCGAGGGAGCGATCGCGACCGGTGCCCGCGCGGCCAGCTCGCGGGCCTTCCGCTCCGCCGCCAGGAACTCCTCCGTCGTCGTCGCGCGGACCGGCGGGCGCTGGACCGGCATCGCCGTCGAATCGATACCTGACGGCATCGCGGCACGGCGGGGGGTAGCCGACGGCCAGATGCGGACGCGCCCGGGATCAGCGACATCAGCCGTGGTCGGCTGGCTCGTCTCGCGTGGCGCTCCGCCCTCACCGGGATCATCGGTCGGAACGGGACCTGTCCGCGGCTCCTCTTCGGGGCGTTCGACCCGGTCGCCCCAGGGGAGCGGTCGGGACCGGGGTAGTGACGGAACGGTCCGTTCCGGGAACAACCCGTCGTCTGGCAGCAGGCGTCGGTTGCCCTCCACGGGCTGGGATGGTGCTAGATTCTCTGGCACCGTTTGATCATGCCCGGTGGTGGCGTCCGTGGCACCGGGCACCCGTTTCACTACCGACGGGCGGTCGGTGACCGTTGCCGACCGGTGGATCAGGTGAGGGGTGGTCCGCCACGGTTGCGGCGCCGTCGCCGGCACATCGAGGCGGTAGCCGTGCTCCTCGAGGACCGCCAGGAGCGATCGGTGTGGGTCGGCATCGCGGCCCGCGCGGTCCAGCCGGGTGAAGGTCATCGGCAGGTCGACCTGCGTGTGGTGCGTACCACCGACTGACCAGTAGACGATCGGGTCGCCTCCCGGGGTCCCGGCGACCGTGATGCCAGTCAGCGTGGCCGTCGCGAGCCGGAAGATCCCGGCGCGGGCCGTCGCACCCCAGATCAGGGAGGTGTCCGTCAGCCAGACGTCGCAGCCCGCGGGCTGGAGGCCGCTGGCGACCGGCATCGTCGCCCGACCCGTCCAGATGACCGGCTCATGTTCATGGGCAGCGAAGTCGTCCCAGTCGAGGGAGAGATCGTGCTCCGGCGGGAGCAGGAGATCCGTCGAAGGGGTCGGGGACGCCAGCCCGAGCGAGGTCGCGGCCGACCGCAGCTGGTTCGCCCGCCGGGCCGCGTTCCGGCCGAACCTGCCGCCGCGGACCCGCACCATGAATCCACGGACGCGGTTCCCGTCCACATAGCAGACGCGCAGCCGGTCCCCGCTCTCCAGCGCGATTGGCTCGACCCCGGTCAGCGCCTGCACTGCCGTCAGCCAGCCGATCGGGAGACCGAAACCACGATCGGACGGTTCGTCGACCAGGAGGAAGCGGTCGGTGAGGCAGAGGTGGACGGACTGTGCCTGACCACCGCGGAGCGCGAAGCCGGGAAAACTGCCCAGAAGGTCGACCGTGCCTTCCCAGAGGACGGCGCCGCGGTCCAGTGACCAGGTCGTGTCGAGTCGCTGGAGGGCGACTGGTCCCCCGACACGATCGCTCGCGGCGGGAAGACCGTTCTGCTCGGTGAGGCCAACGGAGGGGGCCGGCTGCCATTCGCGCGCCATGACGAACTCCCGTGAGCGATGCGGACCCGTAGAACCGAATGGAGATGCGACGGAGCGAGGGAGCGACCGGTCAGGATTCAGGGCCCAGATCGACCGTGGCGACCGGCTCAATCACCGGAAACACGGCCAGTCGTGGTGTACGTACACTATAGCAGGTGTTGGGAAGGGGTCACGCGGATCGTTGTCCCGGCGACAGTCGGGAGCCATGACTTCGTTCAATGCGATTGCGACCGACAGACGGTGCCACCGCCGCGCCGATCAGCCAGTGGCAGCGAGACCGCGCCGGCGACAAAGCGCCAGGGTGTGCTCGGGCGCCACCGGTGGTCCGGGTCACCACATCGTCCGCTCTGGTCAACGTGCCGGCGGATGCGGCGGGGGAGGGCGATGACGTCGCGGATCCATCGGATCCATCGGTCCCGCGTCCACCCTGAGGTCTGACCCCACCTGGCCGGTCGGAGTGCATGGGTGCGGCAGGAATCGCGTCTCCCGCCTCGCACGCCCTGCGTCGTCCGGCAGGCATTCGGTGCAGCACTGACCGAATCCGGGGGCCGGCCCTGTCCGGTTCGGGTAATGTTCGTGCGGAACGGTGGGCCGGGACACGTCCGCGCGCTCACGGCTCAGCATGGACGCGGGACCGACTCGACCGGCCGACCCACGGCGTTACGGCTACCGGACGGGTATCATGGCCGGGGTCGAACCCCTTCGCTTGACGTGACTCCGGACCCCGGTCCCGCTCACGTGCCGGGCCACCGGCCACGCGTGATCTGCGGGTCGGTGTCCACTGGCAGGGTCGTCGCTGAAGAGGTGAATCCTTGTCGCGGGACGGTCGCACTATTTCGCCGCCGGCAGATCAGCCGCCGGACGGGACCGAACGGATCTCCGGCGGTCGAGCGCCATCCAGTGAATCATCCACGCAAATGACCAATCGGCTCCCCCACGATACCGTCCCCGGTTGGGTCGACCTGGAGTCGGAGCCGGACTGGGAGCCGTGCTGGGAACTGCTCCGGGAACACGCCCGGACCTTCTCCTTCGGCAGTCGTTTCCTCGCGATCGACCGCCGCAACGCCATCGCGTCGGCCTACGCCTACTGTCGCATCGCCGATGATATCGTCGACGAAGCCGGGGAAGTCAGTCCGGCCGACGTCGCCGCATCGCTGGACCGGTGGGAAGCCGAGCTCTACCGGCCGGAGCACCCCGTCGCGGTGGCGTTCGCGGTCGCCCGGTCGCGCTATGACATCCCGCTGCAACCGGTCCTGGATCTGCTCCGTGGGATGCGCCAGGATCTCACTCCCCGCGCCTACACCAGCTGGGAGGACCTGCGCGAGTACTGCTACTGCGTCGCGGGAACGATCGGTCTCATTGCGGCACCGGTCTTCGGCTGCCGGGACGACCGGGCGCTGACGCACGCGGTCGATCTCGGCATCGCGATGCAGCTCACCAACATCCTCCGCGACGTCGCCGAGGACGCCCGCCTCGGCCGCGTCTACCTGCCCGAGGACGACCTCGCCCGGTTCGACATCGACGCCACGTCCCTCCTGGGCGGGAGACCCACCGGCGATCTGCCGGGCCTGATGCGGATGGAGATCGAGCGGGCGCGGACCTACTACCGCTCCGGTCGACTGGGAATCCCGGCCCTCTGTCCCTCGGGCCAGCTGACGACCCTCGCCATCAGCCGGCTCTACAGCAAGATCCTCGACCGGATCGAGGAGCAGGACTGTGACCCGTTCCACGGCCGGGCCCACGTCAGCACCCGCCGGAAGCTCCGGGCGATGCCGCTCATCACCGTCGATTTCCTCTCGCTCCAGCTCGGCGCGGGATTGTGGACGCGGGGGATCTAGGTCCCTGGGGGAGCGGGGTCACGATCGATCGGCGCCTCGTCGGTCCCGCATGACCCGGTGTCGTCGCCCGGGCGATGCGGCCGCACCGGCTGGGCTGCACCGATTCCGCCGGTCATGAGTTCGGTTCGCGGGACAGGGCGTGGATGGCCGTGCCCAGCTCCTCGACCGCTCGATCCGCCGCGCCGCGCTCCCTGGCGTACATCGCCTCCCCGAACCGCAGCTGGATGTGCCAGGCGTCGTGACCGGTCCGGCGGTAGTGGAAACCCACGGGGACGATCGGGATCGGCGCCAGCCCGGTCGACTGTGCCAGCAGGGGGATCCGGACGGCGCCGGGGAGCGTCCGCAGGAAGTCGTCGGTCCGCTCGCTCTTGGGTGTGAAGGACGGGTCGATGTTCGGGTAGCCCTCGGGAAACATCAGCATGGCCTCGCCGCGCCGGAGGATCTCGACGCTCTGCCCCGCCGCCCGTTTCAGGTATCCGGTGGTCTCGCGCTGATAGGTCGCGGTGCGGACCGGGTCGGCGGCCAGGTCCGGCCGGTAGAGCTCGGCGTCGGGGCGGAGGACGACCGGCCAGCCGGCCATCGCGCACATCCGCTCGGCGATCCGGCGCCGGGGACCGGCGTCGACCCAGTCCAGGGCGACCATGACCCGGAGCGGGCGACCGATCGTCGTCAGGAGCGATGTGCCGTCGAAGAGGTGGTGGTAGTGCCGGGCGGCCAGGACCACCGGCCCGGTCCGCGGGACGTTGTCCTGGCCGCTGACCGCGAGGTCGACCTTCCCGCGCATCAGCCCGAGGGCGGTCAGCCGGATCGTCCTGTCGGCCATCCGGGCCGCGACGGCGCTGGCGCCCGGTATGAGAGAGCCACCCTGGGCCGGAGTCGTCGTCATGGTTCCGCCGCTCCTCGGGTGAGCGGGTTCATGCGCCCCGCGGGGTGCTGTCGCCGGCGATCTGACCCCCGACCACCGGACGGACGATGGGACGCCGGGCGGGCGGAGCGGAGCGGCGGATCGTCCACGCGACCACGACCGGGAGGACAACCAGGGAGACGCAGAGCACGATCGGGATCCAGAGACCGACGCTCAGGCTCAGGCCCGCGGCGAAGACGATGTTGGAGCCATAGAGGATGACCGGCAGCATGACCGGGATCCGGCTCGGGACAATCCCGCCGTTCCATGACAGCCGCCCCAGTGCCATGAACAGGATCGCGGTGAACCCCCAGCCCACGTAGTTCTGGATCGGCATCCCGAAGTAGGCGCCTTCGACCTCCCATTCCCAGAACCGGATGACCAGGTCCTCATGGGCCATCGCCGGATCCAGGACGAGGTCCCAGACGACGACGAAGTAGCTGCCCAGCAGGATCGTCGTGATCTCGCGACCGTTGTTGCTCAGCCGGTGGCCGACCATCCAGACGACCAGCCGGGCGAGGAAGTAGGACGCCATCCCCATGTAGAACCACGACAGGGGGATGGTGAACGGGACGTGGTCGACCAATCGGTAGCCGAGGTAGTCGGTGTAGTTGTAGTTCCCGAACGGGAAGCCGGTGCTGGTCCCGACGAGTTCGGACGCCGCCGAGATCAGGTAGGCCAGGACGAAGAACAGGAACGTCCGCCGGAGCCCGACGACCATGACCCCCATGGCGAAGACGGCGATCGCCCCGAAGATCATGTGGGTGGCGCCGCCGTACTCCATCCCGAAGTTGTAGATGTCGATCGCCCGGGGATTGCTCGCCAGGACTTCGGTGATATTGGGGATGACGTAGAGGATCCCGGCCAGCGCGAAGATCATCGCCATGATGTGCGCCACGGTCCCGCCCCACGCGGCCTTGGCCGACGCGGACGCCGCTGAGCCCCAGACGGTGACGGGGCTGGTGTCCTCGGCCTCATCGACCGTGGTGGTCATGGCGCGGTGGTCGGTGGCGAGATGGCCCTCGGCGGTGGTCATGGTGGGTCTCCTGGGGTCGGAATGGTGGGGTGCGTCCGGCGGTCCGGGATCGGGAACGGACATCGTCATGACCGGGAGATCGAGCGACCGCGCCAGGTGTGGGTCCGGCGGAGGGCCGACTGGATCAGGCGGACGGCGACCGGGGCATCGAGCAGCGGCGACAACCAGTAGGTGACGGGTGGGCGCTCATAGGCCCGGACCATGCCGACCAGCACGCCGATGCGAAGCATGACCAGCCCGCGGTTCAGGGCGATGACCAACTCTACCGCACGGCGTGCTCCCCAATGGCGGCTGCCGATGCCCGCCCCGGACCCGCTTGGGTAGTGATGCCGCCTCCCGAGGAGTGCCGTTCCGAGCGCAATGACGAGCGGCAGCCCCTGGACGAAGGTGACTTCCGCCAGGCGCGTGGCGACCGCGTGCCCGGCGAACTGGTCCCGCATCGTCAGCGACCGGGGCCAGTTCGCCCATGCCTCGCCGGCGCTGCCGTACATCGCGACCTCCACCAGGTCGCCCGTCTCCGCGAAGCCGACCCGGTGACCACCGATCGCCAGACGCCGGGCGATCGTCACGTCCTCACAGACGGAATGCCGGCCGTCGGCGAACCCGCCGATGGTCTCCAGGGCGTCACGGCGGATCAGCATGCACTGGCCGTTGGCCTGGACGTCGTCCGGATCGCTGGTCGCGGCGCCGGGGATCCCGTAGCGGTAGACCAGCGACGTGAGGAGGGCCGGGTGGACCAGCCCTTCTCCGGGCCCGGAGAGCCGCTGCCGGGTGGCCCCGCTCAGGACGGTCACGTCGTTGGCGGCGGCATGGGCGACCAGCCGCGCGGCGAGCCCGGGGCGCGGCCGGACATCGGCGTCGACGGTGAGGATCCACGGGGTGGTGATCGCTCCCCGTCCCAGCCCGTACTGGAGGTTCCACGCCTTGCCGTTCCAGTCGTCCGGGACGGGGCTGGCGTCCATGACCCGGATGCGATCGTCCCGCCGGGCATGCTGCCGGGCCAGGTCCACCGTCCCATCGGTCGAGCCCCCATCGAGGACCAGGATCGCGTTCACCTCCCGGCCCTGCGCCGTCAGTCCGGCCAGGCAGGGACCGAGCCGTTCGGCCTCGTTCAGGACCGGCACGAGCACGGTGACCGAATCGTCGGCGACGTCGTCACTCGCCGTGGCGGTCAGGCTCGGCTGGCTGCCCGTCCGGATCAGCCGCAGGACGACCCGCGCCGCCAGGAACGCCTGCACGGATCCGACGAGCAGGACGATGGCTGCCAGGATCGGCGAGCCCGAGCGGCTCAGGGCAGGGTGGCGTCTGGACACGTCGTGGGGACTCCCCGGTGAGATCGTTCGGCGGGTCGGTCGGTGCCCGGCTCAGCGGGTGGTCGCCGGGCCCGTCAGCTGGCTGCCGAACTGCTGGTCGACGAAGGCGAGGACACTGTCGCGCACGGCCGGCCAGGACGGCTTCCGGTCGTCGACGATGAGGTGATCGGCGTCCAGTTCCCGGAGCGTGAGCGGTCCCCGCAGGGTCGCCCCGAGGGCCCGGCTGCGGGCGACGGTCGAGGTCTCGTCGCCCGTGCCCTGGATCAGGAGCGCCGGGGCGGTGACCGAGGCTGCCGCCCGCCGCCCCGCGTCGGTCGTCCGCCGCATCTGTTCGATCACGCTGAACGGGATCGTCGAGCGCTCGCGCAGGGACGCCTGGGTG
This sequence comes from uncultured Thermomicrobiales bacterium, assembly GCA_902806375.1. Lineage (GTDB taxonomy): Bacteria > Chloroflexota > Chloroflexia > Thermomicrobiales > UBA6265 > CADCWK01. The sequence goes on along the minus strand of CADCWK010000379.1, from coordinate 2,794 downwards.
GCCGGGTCGTCGAGGTCCAGCGCAGGGTCCATCTCGCCGAAGAACCGCCGGACCTCCGGGTCACGGAAGTCGGCCTTGGCGTAGGGCGAGAAGGTCTTGATGGTGCGTTTCAGGACGGGCAGACCGGCGACGAGCAGCCACGATGGCAGGTCCATCAGCCGGACGTAGGGCGAGATGAGGACGAGGGCGGCCGGCGGCTGCCGGGCGGCGGTTTCCAGCGCGAGGGCTGCCCCGAAGGAGAATCCGACCAGCAGCGTCACGTCCGCCTCCGCCCGCACCAGCTTCCATGCCGTCTCGACGGCGTGGGACCAGTCGCTCGCGGTCGTCCGGTTGAGGTCACCGAGGTTGGGTCCGAAGCCGGGCAGCAACGGTGCCTGCGCCCGGATGCCGTGGTCGGCGAGGGCCCGTCCCAGCGGGCGGAGCTCGGCGGGGGTGCCCATGAAGCCGTGCAGGAGCAGGGCACCGACTCGCCGGGGAGATTCGACCGGCGGCTCCGGGACGAAGTCGAACGGGGCGTGATGGTCGCCGGCGAACGGAGACGGGCTCTGCTGCATGGTCTGGTCTCTCAGTCGACCGCGGTCGCCAATCGCCGCGTGCGATAGTTGGGGCCGAGGACCGCGGGCGACGGGGATCGTCTCGCTCCGTCCACTCCCGGATCCGGCCGCCGGTCGCGGCGTGCCGGTCTCCAGTATCGCCGGTCCCGGGCCGCCGATCCGCTCTCGTCCCCGGACATCCGGCGCCGCTCCCCGATTTCGGCTACCAAGGACCACCCCCCCATGGATACCTTCTCCACGACAGCCGCCACGGTGTCGGACCCGGCGATCATCGAACCGGCGGTGGTCGATGGCCCCGGCGTCTGGCCGGCGAGCGACCGGCGGCTGCCTGGCGCCGAGCGGCCGCAGCGCATCGTCGTGATCGGCGCCGGACTGGGTGGCCTCGCGGCAGCCGTCCGGCTGGCGGCTCGCGGCCATGACGTGACGCTCGTCGACAAACGCGACCAGCCCGGCGGCCGCGCCTACGTGTACCGTCAGGACGGCTTTACCTTCGATGGTGGGCCAACGGTCATCACGGCGCCGTGGATGCTGACCGACCTGTTCGAGCTGGCCGGGCGTCGGGCCGAGGACTACATCTCGCTCGTCCCGGTCAATCCGTTCTACCGGATCTTCTTCCACGGTGGGGAGCACGACGGTGAGCACTTCGACTACACCGGCCGGTCGGCGGAGATGGTCCGGGAGATCCAGCGGATCTCGCCGCACGAGTCAGATGTCGATGGCTACCTGCGGTTCGTCCGGCTGACCGAACGGATCTTCGCCAAGGGCTTCACCGAGCTGGCCGACCAGCCGTTCAGTTCCCCGCTCGACATGGCGCGGGTCGCCCCGGACCTGATGCGGCTGGAGAGTTACCGGACCGTCTACAACCTCGTCTCGAAGTTCGTGAAGGACGAGCGCGTCCGGCAGGTGATGACGTTTCACCCGCTGCTGGTCGGGGGCAACCCCTTTCAGACGACCAGCATCTACACCCTCATCCATTACCTGGAGCGGGAGTGGGGGGTCTGGTTCGCCATGGGCGGGACCGGGTCCATCGTCGACGGGCTGGTCCGGCTGTTCGGCGAACTCGGCGGCCGGATCCGCCAGGGGGCCGAGGTCGGCGAGATCATGGTCGACGGCGGGAAGGCGAGCGGCGTCCGGCTCACGACCGGCGAGGAGATCCGGGCCGACAGCGTCGTCTGCAACGGCGACGTGGCGCGCGCCTACCAGACGCTGCTGCCCGCGTCGGTCCGGCGCAAGTACACGGACCGTCGGCTGGCGCGGATGCGCTACTCGATGTCGCTCGTCGTGATCTACTTCGGCACCGACCGGCAGTACCGCGGGACCGATGGGCCGGAGCTGGGTCACCACGACATCATTCTCGGTCCGCGCTACGGCGGCTTGCTCAAGGACATCTTCACGAAGAAGACGCTCTCGGACGATTTCTCCCTCTACTTGCACGTTCCGACGCTGACCGATCCGTCACTGGCGCCGGACGGCTGCGACGCGTTCTACGTCCTCTCCCCGGTCCCCCATCTCGGCGGGAAGATCGACTGGGCCACGGCCGCGAAGCCATACCGGGACCGGATCATGGGCTTCCTCGAGGACAACTACCTGCCTGATCTGAGCCGGCACCTGGTCACCGAGCACATGATCGATCCGCGGCACTTCGACACCGAGCTGAACAGTTACCTGGGGTCCGCCTTCTCCGTGGAGCCGATCCTCACCCAGTCGGCGTGGTTCCGGCCCCATAACCGGAGCGAGGAGCTCCCGAACCTGTTCTTCGCCGGGGCCGGGACGCATCCCGGCGCCGGGATGCCGGGAGTCCTCTCGTCCGCCAAGATCGTCGACGACCTCATCGCGGCCGACGACCGGGGCGAGCGGGGCTCGGACTCATGGCAGGACCTGGCCGCCGGTCGACTCGGGCGGCTCATGGACCGGACGCTGAACCGCTAGGCGCCGGTCACCAAGCGGCCGATCCACGGGTGGAATCGGCGGGCGGCACCGGGTTCCCGTCACGGGGATACGGAGCGCGATCCGGGCGCTCAGGTCCTCTGGCCGTCGCGCCATCGGCGCGGGCCGTCGAAGCCACGGGTGCCGCTTCCAGGACCGCCAGTCGTCTCGGTGCCGCCGGGACGAGGCGACAGCTGACACGACCGGGATGAGTCTCCGGACAAGACGAACGCCCGCGCCGTCGACGGTGCGGGCGTTCGTCTTGTCCGGGGCGTCACGATGGACGAACCTACCTGATCTCGTTGCCGACGCGG
>CADCWK010000378.1 GCA_902806375.1 uncultured Thermomicrobiales bacterium | reverse complement strand
CAACCACGGGGCTCCGTCGGGGTGTGTCCCTCCGATCATCCCGAAGCCGCCCGCCTCGGAGACGGCGGCCGCCAGTTGGCCGGTCGCGGTCCCGGCCATCGAGGCATTGAGGATCGGGTGCGCGATGCCGAGCAACGTGCAGAGCGGGGTAGTGATCATGAACGGCCTCCGTGATCGGTGGCTGCCAGGGCTGATGCCAACGGGACATACCCGCTTTGTTCCACGCAGCCCGGCGATGGATAGCCAAGCATAGCCTCCGCCCACGGGCCGTCTCCAGAGCGCTTTCTCCGATCAGAGGAGGGCTTTGGCCACCATGAGCGAGTACCGGTCAAGGCGGCCGGCGCCAAGGATGCAACTGACGACGACAACCAACTCGGTGATCGGTCTGAGCGTTCCGTCGGACCGCATAGCCCCTGCGCTACCGGCGGCCGCCTCGATCATCCTCCGTACGGGCCTCACCGATCGAGTCTTTGCCAGGCGACATATCCTCCCCCAACGGCCTGTCGTGGCTTTGACGCTCCCTCTAAGGTGCAGCCACTGACCCAGTCCCGGGATCGGACGTTTCGACCCTCCGGAGACGACGCGCTAGAAGTGGTCATCCATCCACGGCGCAGGTCCGGCGAAGACCGCCGTCAGGGCGGCGAGGTCGGCGTCCGGGGCGTCGAGGTGGACCGGATCGGCCATCGCCCCGGCGGTGTAGGCGCCTGAGAACAGCCCCGACAGGCCGCGGGCCGTCGCCCGGATATGGCCATCGCCGCCCTGTGTGACTTCCGCCCGTCCGCCGGCGATACGGACCAGCCAGTGGCCGGTGTTCTCGGGCAGAAGGTCGTCCCGGTAATCGAGGTGCAGTTCGGCTGTGACGCTGGCCGGGTAGCCCCTGGCCGAGAGGGCCGCCGACACGTCGAGGATCCGGAGCATCCACGGGTCGACATACGTCGGTTTCAATCCCCGGCCCCCCACCTCCAGCAGCCGGTGGTCGTTGGCCCCGGCCCAGAGCCGGACGGTATCGACGTTGCCGCGGTGGGCGGCTAGGAACCCGAGCAGCGCCCGCGACGCCGACCGGCTGGTCGCGACGAGATCCCGGACCTCGATGACCCGCGTCCCGTCAGCTTCCACGCGCTGGGTGAAGACCAGGTAGCCGACGACCTCGCCACCCTGCTCGGCGACGTAGCGGTGGGTGGCGCGCTTCGACTCCCCGAACACGCCCGACCAGTACTCCTCGGGCCGCTCGATCTGGCCCGCCGTGATGGCCGCCTGGCGGGCGTAGGCGGCCCGGAGCGCGGCGGTGTCGCCCGCGTGTTCCCGGACCGTGATGCCACCGTCCCCGGCCCGAACGACCGGCAGGGCCCCGACCGACAGGTCGTAGCGCAGGTTGGTGCCGGCGTGCTCGTACCCGGTCCGGTGGTAGACGGCGTAGGAGGCGGGGTAGAGCGTCGAGATCGCGAGGCCGAGGTCCCGCGCCGCGCGCAGGTAGTCGGCGACCAGCCGCGACCCGACCCCGCCCGACCGGTGCTCCGGGGCGACCGAGACCGCGCCGATCAGCGCGGCGGAGACCGGCCGGCCGCCGAACCACTGCCCGGCCGGGATGACCAGCGCGCCGCCGATGACCGTCTCGCCCCGCCGGGCCAGCCGGATGACGCGGCCGCCGCTGGTATCGAGCCAGCCGATGCCGGGCTGAGCGGCCGGCTCGTCCCAGAACGCGTACTCGCTCAGCCGGGCGAACCGCAGCAGGTCCGCCTCCCCCCGGGGCGGACCGAAGGTGATCGTGTCCATCATGGTCGGGTGCCTCTCCCTCGAACGCACGGGTACCAGTGCCGCCTCGACAGGGCGATGGGCCGCCCGGATCGCCGGGTAGCCCAATCTACGGCACGGGACCGAAAATGCGTGAGCGAATGGTTCCCGTGGATCTACAGGTAGCGGTCGAACCACCCCACCAGGTGGTGCAGCCGGGCGAGGCGGCGGCTCGGCGTCCCGGTCCGGCTGAGGTCGTGGCTCTCGCCCGGGATCCGGACCAGCTCCGTCTCGCGGCCCAGCTTCTTCAGGAAGGTGAACATCTGCTCGGCCTGCTCGATCGGGCAGCGCAGGTCCTGCTCGTTGTGGATGATCAGCAGCGGCGTGTGGATCTGCTCGACGTAACTGATCGGCGAGTACTGGAGCAGCTTCTCCGCGTCGGCCCACGGCGTGCCGCCGAACTCGTGCTCGCCGAACGTCCAGCCGATGTCGCTGGTCCCGTAGAACGAGTAGAAGTTGCTGACGCAGCGCTGGGTGACGGCCGCCCGGAAGCGGTCGCTGTGGCCGACCAGCCAGTTGGTCAGGTAGCCGCCGTAGGAACCGCCCGTCACGCCGACCCGGGCCGGGTCGACGTCGCCCCGCGCCAGCAGCGCGTCCAGCCCGCCGATGATGTCCGGCATGTCGCTCTCGCCCCAGCGGCCGCGGGTCGTGGTGGTGAAGTCCTCGCCGTAGCCGGCCGAGCCGCGCGGGTTGGTGTAGAGGACGATGTACCCCTTCGCCACCATCAACTGCATCTCATGGAACATCCCGAGGCCGTACATGCCGTGGGGACCACCGTGGATCTGCACGATCGCCGGGTGCTTGACGCCGCTGCCCGCCCTAACACCCGCCGGGGTGAGGATCCAGCCCTGGATCTCTCGGTCACCAGCGGCGCTCTGGAACCGGATCTCCTCGGCCGGACTGAGGTAGACCTCATCGATGAAGGCCTGGTTGTGGCTCGTCAGCTCGATGTCCGTGCCGGCGCCGACGACGCGGAGCTCGAACGGGCGGTGCGGTTCACCGGACATCACGACCAGCCGGGCGGGGTCGTC
>CADCWK010000377.1:454-2822 GCA_902806375.1 uncultured Thermomicrobiales bacterium | reverse complement strand
GCGGGTCGATGACCTCGTCCAGCGACGGATGCGGCTGGCCGAGATCCGGTTCGCCGGCCCCGTCCCCGGCGCGCTCCTGGACGTCCCCGGGATCAGGCTGGTCGACCGCCCTGGCGACCGGATCCGGGTCGCGGTCGAGGGCGACGTTCAACCCCTGCTCGCCTTCCTCGCCGGGCAACGGGTCGACGATCTCATCCTGAACCCGCCGAGTCTGGAGGATGTCTTCTTCGGTTTCTACGGTGCGACGCCCGATCCGGACGAGCGCTCGCACGCCCCTGCCGATGGAGTCACGCGCTGATGTTCCTGATGCTGATGCGGCGGTCCCTGCGGCAGGGGCTCTTCGGCTCATTGGCCCTGCTGGCCGGGCTGTTCGTCTTCGAGGTCATCGTCCCGCCGGTCGCCGAGGATGTCGGTACCGAGCAGCTCGACCCGGTGCTCGCGGCGCTGCCGCCCGCCATCCAGGCTCTGACCCGGTCCAGCCCGGACCTGGTGATCGGCTCCGGGATCCAGGGGTACCTGTCCGTCGGCTTCACCAGCCCGGTCTTTCTCCTGATGATCTGCGCCGGGATCATCTCCTTCACCTCGGGGCTGGCCGGCGAGATCGAGCGGGGCTCGATCCAGCTCGCGCTGAGCCGGTCGGTCTCGCGGCTGGCGGTCTACGGGTCGCGGGTCTCCGGGGCCATCCTCCTGGCGGCGGCGTTCGCCGCCGTCGGGCCCCTCGGTATCCTCTTCGGCCTCGAGCTGATCGATACCACCCAGCCGATCAACCGGGTGGCGCTGGTCCCGACTGGGCTGGCGATCTTCGCTCTGCTGTGGTCGGTGGCCGGGGTCACCCTGCTGCTCTCCGCGATCGGGCAGCGCGGCGGGCAGGTCGTCGGCTGGGCGATCAGCTGGCTGGTGATCAGCTACTTCGTCGACTACTTCGCGACGCTCTGGTCGGCGCTCGAGCCGCTGACGCCCCTGAGCGTCTTCAACTACTTCGCCCCGACCAACACGCTGATCCAGGAGTCGTACACCGTCCGGAACCTCACGGTCCTCGGCCTGATCGGGCTGGCGGGGGTACTCATCGGCGCGGTCGCCTTCGTCCGGCGGGACCTGCCTTCGTAGGGCTCCGGGACCCGGGCGGAACCAAACGCGATCGGCGTGCGTAACAGAAGGGGAAGAGCGGACCGGTGTGGTCGCGCCGCCCCGTATTGGCCGGTCCGCGACATGCATGGTAGCGTAGGGATTCTCCGACCAGTCCCTGGTCCGAACGTCTCCCTGCCCGTCGCCGGCGGCGCCCGACTCGTGGCCGCCTGACTCATCCCATCCGAACCCCGCGAGACCGCTCGGGCCGAACCGAGCTCAGGAGGACCCAGCGAATGTCCAGCGACCAGAACGCCGGCGGACACGCCCGCGACATGTCCGAGCGCGGTCAGATGCAGCACTTCGTGACCACCCTGCGGACCACGGCCGGGGCCTCGCTGTCGCGCCGTGATCTCGCCCGGATGTCCGCCCTGGCCGCTGGTGCGGTCGCGACCGCCCACCTGGGGATCGGCGCGGCGTCGGCCGGTCCGGCCGGTGCTCTGCGCCGCGCCCAGGATGACGAGCCGCAGACCGACCAGGAGCTCCTGATCCCGTTCGACCCCTACGGCGAACCGATCGTGCTCGACCCGCAGCAGGCCGTGAACTGGGGGCCGTTCTGGCTGCTCCTGCCGAACGTCTTCGGCGGCCTGCTCCGCTACTCGGAGAACGGCGCGATCGAGTACGACCTCGCCGAGTCCTATGAGGTCAGCGAGGATGGCCGGACCTACACGTTCCGGATCCGGTCGGATGCCCGCTACGCAAACGGCAATACCGTCATTGCCGACCACTTCGTCCAGTCGTGGCTGCGGGCGCTCAATCCGGACGCGCTGTCGCCGATGGCCGAGTTCATGTCGGTCATCGAGGGATACGATGCCTACGTCAACCGTGAGAGCGAGGACATCGGCTTCACGGCGGTCGATGACCAGACCCTCGAGATCACGCTCTCGGACAGCTACGCCTACTTCCCGTCCTACGCGGCGTCGTTCGTCTACGCCGTCGTCGACCCGGAGGTCGTCGAGTCCAACCCTGACGACTTCGCGCTCAACGACGCCGGGACCGGTCCCTGGCGGGTCACGTCATTCGAGCAGGGCGGCGACCTCGTCATGGAGCCGAACACCGAGTACTACGGCGGCACGTCGCCGTCACTCGTCCGTCTGACCTGGCGGACGACCTCGGGCGCCGACGCCGGGCAGGCCGCCCTCGATCTCTACACCGACGAGGATGCCATCTCGGCCGACGTCACCATCTCGCTCGTCGAGGCGGTCCGGGCGGATGAGTCCCTCGCTGCCGATCTCCAGACCGT
>CADCWK010000377.1:0-444 GCA_902806375.1 uncultured Thermomicrobiales bacterium | reverse complement strand
GCACGACCCGCTCGCTGGCGATGAACTTCAACCGGGAGCCGTTCAACCAGGTCGGGGTCCGGCGCGCCTTCGCGCTGGCGACGGACCGCGAGCGGTACGCGTCCGAGATCTACCTCGATACCTACACTCCGACCACGTCGTTTACGCCGCCCGTGACGTCCCAGGTCGGCGTGGATGCCCCGTACGAGGCGCCGGAAGGGATCGGCTTCAACGCTGATGACGCAGCGACGGCGCTGGCCGACGCGGGGTTCGAGGATGGGGCCGGGCTACCGGAGATCGTCCTCTACCAGAGCGCCGACGAGAGCCCTGAGGAGATCGAGCGGACCGCAGCGTTCCTCGAGACCTACACCGAGACGCTCGGCGTCACCATCACCCACGACACCTCCCTGACGGCGGCCCAGATCGAGTTGCTCCGTGAGGACAACAACGGGCTCCAGATGGCGA
>CADCWK010000376.1 GCA_902806375.1 uncultured Thermomicrobiales bacterium | reverse complement strand
CCCACGAGGGCCACGCCAACAGCTCCGAGCCGGGCGCGCTCCGCCAGACGGCCCTCGACGCCGGCCACTCCATGGTCGAGACGGCCGACCGGCTCCGCGGCCACGGGCTCGACATCCGGACGGTCAGCGTCGGCTCGACCCCGGCCGCGCTATTCACCCCGACAGTCCCCGGCGTGACCGAGATGCGACCGGGCACGTACGTGTTCAACGACAACTCGGAGTTTCGCCACGGCCGCGTCGGCCCGGCAAACTGCGCCCTCCGGATCCTCGCCACGGTCGTCAGCCGCCCGGCCGCCGACCGGGCTCTCGTCGATGCGGGATCGAAGACGCTGGCGATGGACCCGAGCCGCAGCCACCCCGGCCACGGCTACATCGTCGGACACCCCGACGCGACGATCACCAAGCTCAGCGAGGAGCACGGCTTCGTCCACGTCCCGGACGGGATGGCCGGGCTGGACATCGGCGACCGGGTCGAGATCATCCCCAACCATGTCTGCCCGACCGTGAACCTCCAGGACGAGCTGTTCGTCGTCCGTGACGGTGAGCTGATCGACCGCTGGGCGGTCGCGGCCCGCGGCAAGGTGCGATAGGTCGACACCGGCCGGCAGGCCCGATCCAGCGCCGCGGCCCGACCCGGAACGACGGAGCGCCGGTCTCAATTCGTGAGACCGGCGCTCCGTCATGTCGTATCGGCGACCTGCCGGGAACTACTTCTGGAGGTGCGCTTCCAGGAACCAGAGGTCCATGTCGGCCTGCCGGGAGATATCGGTGAACAGGTCGGCGGAGTCCTTGTCCTCGAACTCGTCCGCGATGTCGATCGCGGCCCGCACGGTGGTGGCGTAGTTGCCCCAGCGCTCGACCAGCGCCGAGACATGGTCCATGCCCTCGGTGATGTCCGTCGGGTACTCCGGCAGCCGCGACGCCGCCGCCGACATCCGGACCGTGCCGGTCGCGTAGCCACCGATCATCGTCGCCCGCTCGGCCAGCAGATCGACCCACTCGAGGGCGTGCTCGGCGTGCGTGTCGAACAGCAGGTGCAACTGATAGAAGTCCTTGCCCTTGACGTTCCAGTGGGCCTGCTTGGTCTGGGCGTAGAGGTCCAGGGTGTCGGCGAGTTGCTGGTTGAGGGTCTCGATCATCCGGGTCTTGGTGTGATCCGGCAGGCTGTTGTGGTTCGGGAAGATCCGGGCCTGGGCCTTGGACGCGGTCGACATGGTGATCCTCGTTTCATTTCGATTCGACGTGCCAGCACGTCCGGAGGGCGTGTCGCGAGCGCGTCGCGTGGTCCCACCATGCGATGCATGGCCGGGGTACGGGGGCTCCGACCGTTGCGCAGACCCGGTGCCATTGAATGACCGCCGCCGCGACGCTCGCGGTGCCGGACCTCCCCCATCACAGGCATTGGTTTTCCAGGTGTACGGTCATCTGGGCGCGATACCGGCAGTCATGCATACTCTGGCCCACGCCAAATGTGCATCGGCCCCGTTCCAAGGGCGTCCAGATGATCCTCGTAACGGGAGCCACGATGCCGATGTCCCGAGAGTCCCGCGTCGCGACGGCGCCCGTCTCCCGCTCCGACGAGCGGTCCGGAAACTGGGCGACCTACCGCGACCGGATGATCGGTTCCGGCCAGATGACCGCGGCGGTCCGCTGGGCCGGACTCGCTACCCCACTCGACCGTGGCCCCGGCGTCTTCGTCGTCGCCGACCGATTCTGCGATGCCGAGCAGGTCGTCGACATCGGCCATGCCCACGACCTCCGGGCCCATTTCGCCGACGCCAACCGGATCGCCGGCTGGCATGACCGGACCTACGGTCAGGTCGTGATCTATACGATTCCCAATACGGTCTCGCTGGGCGACCATCCCGCCACTGGGGGATCGACCGTCGACACCCTGACCAGGCGGTTCACCGATCGTTCCTGACCGCTCGTCGCCAGCCGCACGGCGCGTCGGACCCGGCCGGTGGGTCCACACACCGGCCCGTGCCCTCATCCCCCCATCCCATGCCCAGTCGCCGGCGGCGATGAGGTGTCTCGCGCCCGGGCCAGCGAAGGCTCCGGGTCCGGCTGACGGCAGGATCGGCTGGCGAGACACTGGCCCGCCCCATTCCGTACGGGCTACCGTTCGACTATTATGCTGCTGTTAAGATCACTCCGATCGTCCCGGACACGGAATCGCTCTGGTCGCCGTCGCGCCAGGGCGATCGCTGTCCCCTGGGCCGGGTCGCGTCATCGCCGGTCGGTCACCAGGGGGAAGCATGGACGCCATATCGACGACACTCACGGCGATCCCGATCGGACCCCGGGCCGCGATCTCCCCGGCCCTGCTCGACGATGTCCGTGACGCCTGGGGCCTCGGCACGATCGCCGACCTGGCCGGGCTCGGCGACGTGGGTGGGACCTATAACCTGAACGTGCGGCTCCAGACCGACCGGGGCGACGTCGTCATGCGCGTCTACCGGCCCTGGGTCCGGCCGGAGCGGCTGGCGGCTATCCAGGCCCTGCGTGAGTCGCTCTGGCAGGGCGGCACCCCGGTGATCACCCCCCTGATCCGCCCTGACGGGACGACCATGCTGTCCTGGGGCGACCGGCTGATCGAGGTCGAGCCGTGGGTGTCCAGCGACGGCGGAGCTGACAGCTGGGAGCGGTACCAGGCCGCCGCACCCCAGCTCGGGACGCTCCATGTCGCGCTGCGCCAGGTGACGTTGCCGATCCCCTTCGTCCGGGCGCCGGTCAGCAACGTCCTCAGCGAGGCGACCTTCGTCGACTGGCTGGCCCGCACGCAGGCTGCGGTAGACGCTGCGCCACCCGACCTGCTGCGCTTCGCCGCCCTCCATGCGATCGCCGAAGCGGGGCGACTCCGCCAGCGCATCGCCGCCCTCCCCCGTCCCGCACCGATCGTGCACCTCACGCACGGCGACTTCGCCCACGACAACGTGCGGTACTTCGGCCCGGTACCGGTCGCGGTCCTGGATTTCGACTTCGCCGACCATCGCGACCGCCTGACCGACGTCGCCTACCTGGCCTACTGGATGTTCGAGCACCTCCAGTGGGACGTCCCAGCCGCCGCGCGGGACTGGGGACAGGTCAGCCAGTTGCTCCGCGGGTTCGACTCGACCGCCGATTGCCCGCTGACGCCGGACGAGATCCGGGTCCTGCCGCTGCTGATGGCGACCATCCCGCTGAACTGGGTGGCAGAGGCCTGGCTGATGAACGACCCCGTCGCGGCGATCGGCCTCGTCACTCCGCAGCTGGCGACCTCGGCCTGGCTGCTCGCCAACCAGGCCGACCTGGCCGCGATGTGGTCCAGCGACCGGCTCTGAACCGACCGGGAGCCGGCACCGGCCGGGCCTGTGGCAGGATTGGCGGATGATCGATCACGCCGTCCTGCCCAGCCCGGGTCCCGTCGGGCCTCGCGCCCGGGCCAGCCCGGCCCTGATCGCCCTGGCCCGGTCCCGGTGGGATCTGGGGGACATCTCGGCGATCGACGACCTCGGTGGCAGTTACAACCTCAACCTTCGGCTGGTCACCGGTCGTGGCACCGTCGTGCTGCGCGTCTACCGGCCGTGGGTGACGCCGGAGCGCCTCGCGTCGGTCCGATCGGTCCGTGAAGGACTGCGTCGGCATGGCCTGCCGGTCCCCCCGCTGGTGCCGTCGGACAGCGGGGAACCGGCGATCGCGCTCGGCGGTCGCCTGCTCGAGGTGGAGCCGTGGCAACCCGACGACGGCGGGACAGACCGCCCGGCGCGCTGGCTGGCCGCCGCGGGTTCGCTCGGGGCGCTCCAGACCGCCCTGCGCGCCATCGGATCGCCCCGCGCGTTCGTCCCGCCACCGGTCCACAACGCACCGTCGCCGCCGGTCTTCGACGACTGGCTGGGCCGCACGGTCGCGGCGATCGCCGCTGCTCCCGCGACGCGAGAGTCGGGCGTCGCCCTGGACGCCTGCCGCGTCGCCGGGCAGCTCGGGACGCAGATCCGCCAGATCCCCCGGCCGGCCCTGCCTCGGCAGCTGGTCCACGGCGACTACGGCCATGAGAACGTCCGGTTCCGGGGGGACGTGCCCAGTCTGATCGTCGACTTCGACTTCCTCGGCGTAGCCGACCGGATCGCCGACCTCGCCGACCTCGCCTTCAGCCCGCACTGGATGGGATCGTTCGGCCAGACCCACCTCGCGCCGCCCGGCCGTGACTGGGGTGCCGTGTCGCGACTGGTCCAGCGCCACGACGCGACGAGCGACCGGCCACTGACACGCGAGGAGATCGCGGCGCTCCCACTGGCGATGGCTTCCGTCCCGGTGAACTGGATCGCCGCCGCCTGGCTGCAGGCGGATCCGGTCGCCGCCGTTGCGCTGGTCGCCCCGGAACTCGACACGGCGGCCTGGCTGGTCCACCACCGCCGCGAGCTGGCAGAGCTCTGGCTGGGTGGCCGGTGACGGCCGGCGACGGCCGGTCCCACTGACCGACAGGCCCGGACGCTCCGCCCCTGCCTTTTTCCTCATGGCGCTCCGCGCCGTCCCGAGCCTGGCCATCTCGCGTCATGTCGGGTCCGGGCAGGCAGTGCCTGGCCTACCCGGCCCGCAGTCCGGGCAGCAGGTCGGTCGCGATCCGGCCCATCATCTCCAACTGGTGCGGCTCCGGCCCGTCGACGATGAAGTCGGTGATCCCCGCCTCCCGGTAGATCCCGACCATGTGGGCGAAGGCGTCGGGCGATTCCCAGGGATCGAACTCCAGCCGGTTGGCCATCGTCTGCCGGGGCACCTGCCCGAAGAACGAGCGGACGATCGCGTGCGGGTCACGGCCGACGCGGGCGCAGGCCTCGTCGAGCCGGTCGTTGCGCTCCCGGATCTCGGCGACCGTCCCGAAGGAGTTCCACCGGTCGGCGAAGCGGGCGACCGTGGCGAGCATCCGGGGACCGTGGGCGCCGAGCGTCAGCGGGGCCCGCGGCCGCTGGGTGCTGCCGGGGACGAGCGCGGCGCCGTCCAGCCGGTAGTAGGTGCCATCGAAGCTGCCGCCGGCTTCCCGGAGCAGCAGGTCGAGGACCGTGACCGCCTCGGTGAACCGGGCGACCAGCACCGGCGGCTCCGGGAAGTCGATCCCGAACTGCTCATGCTCGCGGACGTACCAGCCCGCGCCGAGCCCGACCTCCAGCCGGCCACCGCTGATCTGGTCGAGGGTGATCGCCATCTTGGCGAGGAGGGCGGGGTTCCGGAACGTGTTGCTGGAGACCAGCACGCCGACCCGGATCGAACTGGTCTGCGGGATGATCGCGGCCAGTGTCGTCCAGCCCTCCAGGAACGGCTCCTCCGGCCCGCTGGGCCGCTGGAAGTGGTCGGTCAGCCAGGCGGTCTCGAAACCGACCTCCTCGTAGAGCCGGAACTGGCGGACGAGCTCGGGGAACGGCAGCGTCGGGTTGCGGCAGATCCCGAACGTCAGGGACCGGGTGGGATGCGCGCTGGCCGATGGCTCCGGGAGGGGCGACTGGGCGGACGTCATCATCGGGCTCCTGGCGGGCTGGGCGGGCGGCGGCTGATCGCTCGCTCGCGGATGACCGTGACCGGGTATCGCCGCGCATTGTCAGGGTCCGGGGACACGACCGCCACTGGCCAGGTCCTGAACCTGATGGGGTACCCAAATCCTGTCGGATTCCACCGGTTCGGTGATGTAGCATAACGAACCGACTGGCGGATCGGCGCGGATCGATCGGGCCGCCCAGCGGTGGCCCGCGGGGATGCCGGGACGCGCTGACCATCCGTCCCGGCATCCCTGCGGGCGGACGCGAGAACGTCGCGTCCCCTGCGACCCGGCGGCACGACGCCAGCCCGGCCAGACCCACCGTCGCCAATGCCGCGCTGGCTGTCCGCGGCCGGCTCGCCGCCACGACGGACCGAGGATCCCCTTGACGCCAGGACCGACCACAGCGCCACGGATCGTCATCGTCGGTGGCGGCATCACCGGGCTGGCGGCGGCGCGCGCCGTCGCCCTCACCGCGCCAGAGGTCGACGTCACCGTCCTGGAGGCAGCGGACCGCCTCGGCGGCAAGATCGTGACGGTCCAGGAGGACGGCTTCACGGTCGAGGGCGGGCCGGAGTCGTACCTGGCCGCCAAGGGCTGGATGACCGATCTCTGCGCGGAGATCGGCCTGGCGGACGGGTTGCAGCCGACCCGTCCGGAGAACCGGGGCAGCCGCGTCCTCTGGGATGGCCGGCTCCACCCGATTCCGGACGGGCTGAGCGGGCTCGTCCCGACCCGTCTCCGCCCGGTCGTCACCTCGTCGCTCCTTTCCCCGATTGGCAAGGCCCGGATGGCGCTGGACTGGGTACTCCCCGCCCGGACCGACGCCGACGACGAGTCGCTGGAGCGGTTCATCTCCCGGCGGCTCGGGCGCGAGGCATACCAGCGGCTGATCGAGCCCCTGATGGCGGGGATCTACGCTGGCGACGGCGGCCAGCTCAGCACGATGGCGACCTTCCCCCAGCTCCGGGGGGCCGAACGAGACCACGGCGGGATCATCCGGGGCGTCATCGCCAACCGCAGGCGGGCGCTGGCCAGCGGCGCGGCCCCGAAGGCCGGGTTCCTCAGCCCGGTCGGCGGCATGGGCGACATCGTCGACGCCTTGACGACCTGCCTCCTGGCCCGGGGGGTGACGTTGCGGACCGGAATCGCGGTCACCCGGCTGGCACGGGCGCCGGAGGGATCGCCGCACCGGTACCTCGTCCAGACGTCCTCCGGCGAGGACGTGGCGGCCGACGGGCTGATCCTGGCGACCCCTGCCCCGGTCACGGCCGACCTGCTGTCCGATGGGCAGCGGGGCCTGTCGCCGATCGCGGGGGCGAATCTGCGCCACATCCCGCACGTCAACAGCGTCACCCTGTCCCTGGCCTTCCGCCGGCAGGACATCGCACACCCGCTGCGCGGCTATGGCTACGTCGTGCCCCGGGTCCAGCGCCGTCCGGTCCTGGCCTCGACCTGGACGTCCTCGAAGTGGGCGCGACGGGCGCCGGACGACCAGATCCTGCTCCGGTTCTACGTCGGCCGGTCAGGCGGTCGGGACGCGCTGACCCTGAGCGACGACGAGATCCAGGCGCTGGCGCTGGCGGAGCTACGCGACGTCCTCGGCGTCGACGCCGTCCCGACGCGACGCTGGGTGTTCCGCTGGCCGGATGGCAGCCCGCAATACACCGTCGGCCATCTGGACCGGATCGCGGAGGTGGATCTGCGCATCGCCATGGTCCCGGGCCTCGCGATCGCCGGGTGCGGGTACCACGGCGTCGGCATCCCCGACTGCGTCCGCTCCGGCGAGCGGGCCGCCCGTCGGGTCGTCGAGCAGGTACTGGCACTAGCGACCGACCGGCCCTCCTGAATGGTGGCCCTGCCAGCCGCCGGGGACGCACCGTGGGCCCGGGCAGGGTCACCGCCATCGGCAGCATGGCACCCCGCCTGCGACCGGATTCCCGCACGGTTCCCGCTACCGGCGTGAGCCGGTGGTGAGTGCCAGACGAGGAGAACAGCACTCATGGCCCACGAACTCCAGGGACGACGCGTCGCCTTCCTGCTCACCGACGGCTTCGAAGAGGTCGAATTCACCGAACCGTGGAACGCCGCGAAGGCCGCGGGCGCGGAGGTCGAGTTGGTCTCCCTCCGGTCCGGCACGGTCCAGGGTTTCGACCACCTCGACAAAGGCGATACGTTCCCCGTCGACCGGCTCGTCGCCGAGGCGAGTCCCGAGGCATACGACGCGCTCGTCCTGCCGGGCGGGGTCGCCAACCCCGACGAGTTGCGCACCGACCGGGATGCGGTCGCGTTCGTCCGCCATTTCGCCGAGGCCGGCAAGCCCATCGCCGCCATCTGCCACGGCCCGTGGACGCTCGTCGAGGCCGATGTCGTCCGCGGACGGACGCTGACCTCGTGGCCGAGCCTCCAGACCGACATCCGCAACGCGGGCGGGATCTGGGTCGACGAGGAGGTTCACACCGACAAGGGACTGGTCACGAGCCGCAACCCGGACGACATCCCGGCGTTCGTCCGCAAGATGGTCGAGGAGATCGCCGAGGGCCCACACCGCGCGATGGCGCAGAAGACCGATGCACCCAGGGCGGGCATCCTCGTCTCATCGTAATTGCCCCCTCCTGATGGACTGGATGACACGACGCCCTGAACCAGGCTGGTCCGGGGCGTCGTTGCGCCGCTTGACGGGACAGTCAGTCCCAACATGCCTACATCGAAGCAGTCGCCTGCTCCGGGACCGGGACCAGATAGAGATCCCCTCCGGGGAAGGGGTCTGCTCGCCCCTAGCGTGTTGCGCCTGCTGTCTCGAGTGATCAACCGGATTCCGTCTCAGGGATGGTCGGTAATCGCCACCGGGTGAAGTTGCCGCAGGGCGACGGTGCGGGCAGCGAGGTCCGAGATCGTCCCCTCGCCGAACCCCGCAACGACCGTCCGGACGGTGTCGTTCAAGGGTTCGACCCACCGCGGGTCGATCCGGTCGTACCCGATCGCCGTGCCCACGATGCTACCCACGGTCGCACCGTTGCAGTCCACGTCGATGCCCGCCATCACCGCCGTCGTGATCGACCGGGTGTAGTCGAGTTGTCCGTGCAGCAGCGCCAGAACGACCATCGCCATGTTGTTGACCGTCGCGGCGTAGTACAGATGACCGTAGCGTTCCTCGATCCGCTGACAGGTGGCCACCCAGTCCCCGGTCTCCCCGTACCAGGCGGTGACGAGACCGACCATCCTGGCCAGCCGGGATTCGCGCGGGATCACCGACAGGCCACCCCGCAGGATCGTCTCGACCGTCGGCTGCTCGGTCAGGGCCGCGGCCAGGCAGCCCGCGACGAACATGCCGCCATAGAGGCCATTCTTCGTCAGGCAGAGCGACGCCTGCCGGTGGATCAGCGGAGCGGCCGCCCGGGGGTCGCCGGGGGAGATATATCCCCACAGGTCGCCCTTGAGCTGCCCGTCGATGCTCTCCCGCCACGGGTTGAGCTTGAGCGGGATCTCGTCGATCTGCTCGGCGTCCGGCCGATCGTCCGTCATGTTCACGAGATGGTAGTAAGCCTGCCGGTGGGCGGCCCAGAGCCAGTGATAGGGGATGTTCTCGAGGAGACTCAGGCCGACGTCGACCGTGGTGAAGTCCAGCCCCTTCTGCTCCACGAGCAGGAGCGACATGATGGAGTAGTGAATGTCATCGTCCGGCTGGACGTAGGTGACGTGGCCACGGGACGACGGCAGGCAATCCAGCCGGAGCGTCCGGTCCAGCTTCTCCGACCGGATCGGGACCCAATCGTCGAGTGGATACGCGCCGACGCTCGTCAGGTACTCCTCGATCTGGGCGCGACCGAACCCCATCTCCAGCGGCTTGCCGAGGACACACCCCCCGCAGCGGCCGAACCAGCCGCCCCGGATCCGGTCGGGATAGGCAGACTCCGTGAGTGGCACCAGCGCCGGGACCTCTCCGGCCGCGGCCAGAATGCCCGGCAGGTCGCTCGGCTCCCGGTACGGATAGTCGGGCCGGAGTCCCTGCTCCCGGACCTGCCAGAGCGCGTGGTAGGCACGCTCCCAGCTGGCCTCGTCGGAGCCGCCCCCGGTCGCGGCGAGGATGCCGGCCGGGAACGGGAGGGGTTGATCCTCGACCCAGCCAGCCGGGATGTCTACCCGGTATCCCTCCGCGTCGAGCTGGGCGAGCTCGGCGGCGTAGAGCGTCTTCCACGATGCGTAGCCAGGCACGGTCAACTTGTCCTTCCATCTGCGACGCCATCGCGCTGGCGAGCGGCATCCTGCTAGGCGACGACGAGCACGGCTGGACTATCGAGGTCGAGCCGGATGCCGCCGGGTGGCATCCGGTCCACCGTGACGGTCACCGTCCGGCTGTCCGGCCGGTACGAGAAGGAGACGTCGCCGAAGTGGGTCGGTAGCATCCGGACAGAGAAGGCGTGCCCCAGCCACGAGGACGGCACACCAGAACCGATCACCAGGCCATCGCCCTCCTCGCGCACCAGCGCGTCCCGGAGGAGCAGGAAGAGTTCGGCCGATGTCCACACGTTCGGCGTGACGAACCGCATGACGTCCCAGCCGCGGGTCCGCTGCCAGAGGAGGGACGCGCTGTTCTCGTCTCGCTCCCCCTCCGGATAGCAGTACAGACCGGGTGCGCTGTGGACCGTGAGGAAGTGCTCGATCGCGGCCCAGGCCCGGTCGCGCTGACCCAGCAGCATCCAGTTGTGGGCCTCGCCCGCCTCGAAGTACGTCCAGAGCGGCTCGTGATGAAGGACGCCACCCGGACAGCGAACCCGATCCCACCAGTCGTCGTAGACGGATCGGACGACCGGATCGCCGGGCGTCGCCCAGCCCGTCGGCCAGAGGGCGCAGACGACGTCGCGCTCGTTCTGCCCGAAGCGCTCGGGGGCGACTCGCTGGAGCGCCGTCAGGATCGACCGGGCGCCGGCGGCGAACCGCTCGCCGTCACGGCCAACCAGGGCCGCGGCCCGGGCGGCGCGCGTGAGACCGAGCCACGCGAAGCCGTTGACCCAGAACGTCGGGAAGTGGTGATCCATCCGACCGACGATCAGGTCGTCCTTGGCGGGCAGACAGATCAGGTCGGTGACCGGCGTCAGCATCTGCTCGTGCGTGCAGTACTCGTGGCTGGCCTTGAGCGGCACGACGGTCCGCGCCATCCGGAGCAGGAGATCGGCCTTCGTCTCGATGAACGGGTAGACCTCCTCTAGGAAAGCGAGGTCGCCGGTGAGCAACGCGTGCTCCGTCAGCATCCAGATCAGTTCGCCGGGTACATCGGCCTCGGACCCGAAGCCCGTGGCGGCGTCCCGGCGGACGGCGTCCCGGCAGGCGCGCGCCGCGGCATCGTGGTCGCCACCCTTATCCAGGGCGGCGACCACATAGGCGGCGTCCCGGACCCACCACATCGGGTACGTCAGCGGCGAGACGCGCGGGGCGTCCCCGACCATGAGCATCGCCATGTGGGTGAGCTGGGCGAAGAAGGCCTCGACGAAACGTGGGTCGGGGACATCCAACTCGATCGGTGAGCGGGCCCGCCAGCGGTCCGCGAACGACGCCGTCCGGTCGGCCAGCGCCAGCGGCTGCTCGGGCGGTGTCAGCCAGGTCAGCATCCGGTGATCGGCGTGCAGATGGAAGGCCAGGCCGACCGTCCGCATCTGGCCGGGCGCGAGATCCAGCCGGTACTCGAGCGCCCCGCTGGCCCAGGTAGAGGGGTCGTCGACCGACTGGTCCAGGGGCAGGATGCCTTCCCGGAGCGGGATCGAGACGTCCTGGCCGGTCGCCCCGTAACTCATCGCTCCGAACGCGTCCGCCGGCGGGTCGGGGTAGATCAGCGGTTTCCCGTTGACGTGCACGGCGTCGTCACGCAGGGCCAGCTGGCGGACCGGACCGCCCGCCGCCCCGAACGAGCGGATGACCACGAAGAGCGACGCCGACACAGGCTCGGGTCCGACGTTGCGGACATCAACCGACAGGTACGTCTTGACGTCACTCATCGCCACATCGCCGTCGGTGAAGAGGCGCGAGGTGATTTCCAGTGGCCCGGCCCGCCACTGGCAACTCAGGACGGGGATATGCCCATCCTGGAGCCGCCATGTCAGGTCGTCGAGCGGCCGGAGCTCGGGTGCGTGGAGTTCTCCCCCGACGGACGCCCAGGTCGAGACGCCGTAGGTCTCCGGGCCGGGAGAGAACGAGTTGCCGGGCTCAACGACCGTCTTGAAGGACTCGTGCGAGCCGGGCGGCGCGAGGAAGGTGTGGGTGTCGCTCCGGTTCCAGATCCAGTCCGGGTGCCGGGTCCGCATCTCCGCCATGGTGTCGTGAGCCAGCATCCCATGCGCCCTCGGAAGACCGGCAGGCCAGTCCAATGAATCGTGATCGGAGACGATACGGGTCGATGGGATCCCGCAACCGCGGCGGGGACGGCGTCTCCCTGGATGTGCCCAGGGCGGGCCGGCGCCCCGTGGGCGCCGGCCCGCCTTGAGACCTATCCGTAGAGCGCGGTGAGGACCTCGTTCATCTCCGCCTGGGCGTCGGAACCACCGCCGCCCTGCCAGTCCGAGACGAACTGGTCGAAGCGGGCGCCGGCGTCGGCCTCGGATCCCATCCGCACGATCTCCAGGAAGGAACGGGTGATCAGTTCGTCGCTCGTGGCCGAATATGCCGTCCAGAGCGGGCTGGTGGTCAGCGTGCCCCGCGTCTCGAGCAGATACTGGCGCTGGTGGACCCACATCTGGTCGTACCACTGCTTGAACTCGGGCGGCTTGCCGTAGAGCAGGGAGAAGTCCTGCCACTCCTGGGGCACCCAGCTGACGATCGCCGACCCGAGCGGGTGGGCGCCGGTGTCGCCGGCTTCGGTCGCGAAGCCATCCAGGCTGCGCTGCTCGGGGATCAGCGTGATCTCCCCGTTGGTCTCGGTGTAGTCACGTCCGGCGATCCCGAGGGCCGTCAGCTTGTACCCCTCCGGGCTGGAGAGATAGTTGACGACGCGGGCCGCTGCCTCCGGGTTGTTGTCGCCGAGCGAGCCGAGGAACGTCCCACCGAAGAACGACGGCACCGACAGGTACCCGCGGGAGCCCATCCCGTTGTCCAGCGCCGGAACGGTCCACTCCAAGGCGCCCGCCCCGGCGAGGTCCATGTCGTTCTGGATCCGGCCGACGTGGCCGCCACCGTTCCAAATCATCGAGTATGGCTCGCTGGCGACGTAGCGGTCCCGTGGGGTCTCGGTCAATTCCCAGGAAACGGGATCGACCAGATCCTCCGACACCATCCGACGGAACAGCAGCAACCCGTCACGGACGCCCGGCTGGACGGCCCAGAAGCTGTACCCCTCAGCGGACGGGACCCACCCGCCCGCCGGGACGCCATAGGCGCCGGTGAACGCCTCGATCGCGCCCCCGAGCCCGCCCTCGCCCCCGGCGCCGAAGATCACCCCGGTCGACCCAGCGCTCCTCGCCGCCCGCAGGAACTCGAAGTACTGATTGAAGGTGTCGGGTGGCGCCATGCCCAGCCCGTCGAGGATGTCCTTGCGGACATGGATGATGCCGAACCCCGGGCCGTTCCCGTCCGCCCAGGAGACCGGCTTCATGTAGATCCGGTCGTCGATCTTCAGCTCGGCCAGCGTCGGGTTGGCCGCGTACTGGGCCAGCACGTTCGGCACGAGCGGCGCCAGCGCCTCGTCGTCGTAGGGCGTCACGACCCCGTCGCGGACGTACTGGGCGATGATCGAGCGGTTGCCCGTGTCGACGGTGCCGATGATGTCGGGCACCTCGCCACTGGCGACCGCGGCGTTGACCTGGTCGCCGTAGATGTCGAAACCGATCTTCGTGATCTCGATCTGCGTCCCGGTCGCGTCCTGGACGGCCTGGAGGATCGGGTCCTGGCTCCAGTCGGCGACGGCCCCGTTGTCACCGGGGGACCAGATCCGGACGGTCGGCCGGTCCTGGGCGACGGTCGGACGGGCGGTGCCCGACAGCGCGACCGCGGCTCCGGCCACCACCGCGGCGCCGGCCACGCCCGCCTTGAGAACCGCGCGACGGGTGACGTTGTCTGCCTGGCTCATCCCTGAACCTCCTTTAGGGTGCTCGACGGTGAACGATCGGAACGGAGTGATGGGAAACCGGTGTGTCAGGTTCCCAGCCCGGAGGCGAGCGGCTCCGGCCGGCGGTGTCGCGCCTCGTGCGCTGCGGCATGCCTCGCTACCCCTTCACGGAGCCGAGGAGGATGCCCCGGACCAGATAGCGCTGGAGGAACGGGTAGACGACCAGCACGGGGATGATGAGGACGGCCGCCACGGCGGCGATGAACGACTGCGGCGTGAGCTGGGTCCCGGAGCCGAGCCCCTGCAGGACGCTCCGGCTGGTCGAGATGTTCTGCAGGACCACCGTCGCGGGGTGCAGGTCGGACTGGACCAGGATGCTGGGCCAGTAGTAGTCGTTCCAGTGCCCCGTCGCGTACAGCAGGGCGATCGTCGCGATGATCGGGGCGGATGTGGGCCAGACGATCTGCCAGAAGATCCGGAAGTGACCGGCGCCATCGATGATCGCCGCCTCGATAACCTCCTGGGGGTAGTTGATGAAATGGGCCCGGACCACGAACAGGTAGAAGGAGGCGACGAGGCCGGGCAGGACGAGCGCCCAGAACGAGTTCAGCAGCCCGGTCGAGCGGATCACGAGGTAATACGGGATCAGGCCGCCGCTCACGAACAGGGGGATGACGAACAGGAGCCCGAGAAGCCGGCGGAAACGCAGTTCCCGGCGCGACAGCGCGTAGGCGCACATGGTGGTGGCGACGACGTTCAGCAAGGTCCCCACCAGCGTCTTGAGGATGGAGATCTGGAACGCGTCGACGATGCGGGCGTCGCTGAGCACCTCGCGGAAATAGGTCAGCGTGAAGCCGGCGGGCAGCGCGTGGACCGACTGCTCGACGTACCGGTCGTATGGCATGACGGCCAGCGACAGGATGTAGAAGAACGGGTAGGCCATCACGACGAAGATGAGCAGGAGAACGGTGTAGATGATGACGCGGCCCGGCGTGACGACGCGACGGCGCGACCGGGGCATAGATGGCACCTGGGTCGTGGTCATCGATCGCTCCTTCCGGGAACCGTTCCGGGCATGGCCAGGTCGAGTGAGTCCATCTAGAACAACCCCCCCTGCTCGCTGTACCGGCGGGCTAGCCAGTTCGTGATCAGCACCAGGCCCAGCCCGATCACCGACTGGAACAGGCCCACGGCCGTCGCCAGCCCGTACTGCCCCTGACTCAGGGCCAGCCGGAGCGAGAACGTCTCGAGCACGTCGGCGGTGGAGTAGACCGAGGGGTTGTACATGACGATGATCTGCTCCCAGCCGGCGAAGATTAGGTAGCCGGACAGCAGCACGAAGAGGGTCACCATCGTCGTACGGATGCCCGGCAGCGTGATGTCGAGCGTCTGCCGCCAGCGACTCGCGCCGTCGACCTCCGCCGCCTCGTAGAGGACCGGGTCGATCGCCGTCATCGCCGCCAGGTAGAGCACTGCGAAGTAGCCCGCCGCCTTCCAGGTGTCCTGGAAGACGATGATCCAGCGGAAGATCTCCGGGTCGGACAGGAAGATCAGTTGGTCGATCCCGAGGAAGACCTGCCGGACCTCGTTGATGACGCCGTCCGGGGCGAACAGGCTGCGGAACATCGTGCCGACGACCACCCATGAGACAAAGAACGGCAGGATCGTCGCGGTCTGGATGACGCCCTTGAACCAGCGGACCCGGACCTCGTTGAGCAGTAGGGCGAGGACGATCGCCGACGGGAACCCGATCGTCAGTTTCAGCGAACTGATGATGAGGGAGTTCCAGAGCGCCGACATGAAGAAGGGGTTGTCGAACGCGGTGCGGAAGTTGTCGAGACCGACCCACTCGCTGTCCCGGACGCCCCGGACCGGGGAGTAGTCGAGGAAGGCAATCACCAGCCCGAACAGCGGCCCGTAGCCGAAAACCAGGATCGAGACGATCCCCGGCATCGCCATCAGGTAGAGCGGCCAGTGGTCGCGTAGGGAACCCGGGCCGGATCGCCGGCGGGAAGCGGTCGACGGTTGCACACGGTAACCGGGTGTCCCACGGTCCTTGGGAACGGCTTCAACGCTGGTACCCACGGTGGCCCTGCTCCATGCACCCATCGTCGGATGCGATCACCAGTTAGTCTGGAGGCTCACTGTAGGCAGACACGGGGAACGTGGCATGCCGTTTTCCACGACATCGACATGCCTGTTTCTTCGAAGATCGAACATAGGGTCACGTGACGCGGCGATACGTCCGCGCATACTGGCCGGGCGACGATCCCGTATGGGACTTGAACAGGCGGGAGAAATAGGACGGGCTGTACCCGAGCGACACACAGACGTCCATCACGCTCATGGATGTATGGGTCAGATACTGTCGGGCTCGTTGCAGGCGGAGATCGATCAGGACCTCGCTCGGGGTGCGGCCGGTCTCGGCAAGGAACTGGGTCGCGAAGTAGGCCGGAGTGAGCCCGAAATGCCGGGCGACCTCGGCGACGCCGATCTGGTCCTCCAGATGTTCTTCCATGTAGTCGATGGCCCGGCGGGCCATCGCGGTCCGCCGGGAGGTGATCGCGGCATCGTGACTTCGAAGCCGCTCAAGGCTGTCGACGAGGTTGGCGATCGTCTGGGCGATGGTCCCGATCAGGCCGGCAGCGCCCTCCATCTGTTCCTGGGTCATGCGCGGGGTCCGGTCGATTGCGGCTTGATAGGTCGGCCAGGGGATGCCGCACTCCCCCGCGATCCGGCGGTGCAGGGCGATCTGGAAGTCGTCTTCCAGGATGACGGAGCTGGTCGCCAGTTCCGCGAGGATCTGGCCCCGGACGACGACCGGCGCCACGGCCATCGCCAGGGCCCCGAGATACCCGGGCCGGATGTGCGGCGTTAATCTCCCTGTCTCGGCAGCGGGACGCGATCGCGCCAGGGCCTCCCAACCAACCGCTTCCCCGATCAGGAGCCACAGGTCCGGCGCGTCGGTCGGGCCATGGAGGGAGCGGCTCCAGAAGCTCTGGAAGCGATCGTCGTCCAGATAGAAATCCATCAGCGGCGTGCCGACCGACAGTCCGGTGAGCTTCACTAGATCATCGGACAGATTCCAGATGGTCAGGGGCGGGATGACGCGGTACAGGGCCGGCACTGGCGGTGGCGGTACGGTGGCCGGGTTCCACCGCGAGAGATCGCGGTCGTACAGCGCGATGCGGGCCAGGGAGGTAAAGCGGGCACTGCCACCCGGCGTCCCGATCAGCCGGATGGCGACGACGACGACTGGATCGAAGACGATGACATGCGTCGCGAACGGGCGTCGATCACGGCGGGAGTCGGCCAGATCGAGCGGCGGGGTGATCCGGGTCGGCGTCACTGGTTCCCAGTCGTCGCCGTCCGGGCGCAGGACCTCGATCTGGAGCGACGCCCACCAGCCACCGTCGCGGTACGGGAACCCCATCGTCATCTCGACGCAATTGACCGATACCGGCTCAGTCAGGGAGACGGCATACCAGTCGGTCCCGGGTCTCGTCGCGGGACCGTCGTAGGTATCGTAGGTGCGGGCGTAGCTGAAGTCCGCCAGCGGACGGTTGTCGAGCAGCAGGGCGTCGTCGTTGAGGAGCACCGCCGGATCGCGGGCGCCGGAACCGGTCGGCTGGACCGGGACGGCGCTGATCTCGACCCCCGGAGCGAGCGCCAGGTTGGTGGATG
Source organism: uncultured Thermomicrobiales bacterium (assembly GCA_902806375.1). Lineage (GTDB taxonomy): Bacteria > Chloroflexota > Chloroflexia > Thermomicrobiales > UBA6265 > CADCWK01. The sequence goes on along the minus strand of CADCWK010000376.1, from coordinate 1,445 downwards.
CCATGCTCAACACCTCCTGCCGCTCTCTGCCACCCGCGCCTGTGACGTCGGACCACCACCGGCATCGGGACTCAGGCGAGCACCTCGCCCATCGCGTCCAGTAACTCATCGACCTGCTGGCGCTCCCAGATCAGCGGCGGCAGGAGACGGAAGGTCAGCGGGCCGGCCGGGAGGACGAGCACGCCGCGCTCCTGCAGGCCCTTGAGGGTCGGGGTGACGCGCTGCTTGAGCTCGACGCCGATCATCAGGCCACGGCCGCGGATGTCCCGGACCTTCGGTGAGTTCAGCCCCCGCAGCCCGGCCATCAGCTCGTCGCCGAGCGCGGCCGAGCGCGCCAGCAGGTCGAGGTCCCGGAACTGACTCAGGGTAGCGAGGGCGGCGCGGGCGGCGAGCGGGTTGCCGCCGAAGGTCGAGCCGTGCGCGCCGGACGGGATCTTCCCGCTGATCGCCTCCGTCGTCAGTGTCAGGCCGATCGGAAAGCCGTTGGCCAGCGCCTTGGCGGTGACGAGGATGTCCGGCGTGATCCCGGCGTGGGAGCTGGCCCACCAGGCGCCCGTCCGGAAGCCGCTCTGGATCTCGTCCATGATCAGCAGGACGCCGCGCTCGTCGCAGATCGCCCGGACGGCCTGGAGGTAGGCGTCATCAGCTGGGAAGATCCCGGCCTCGCCCTGGACCGGCTCCAGGATCACCGCCGCCGTCTCGTCGTCGATCGCGGCCGCCAGCGCGTCGGCGTCGGCGAACGGGACATGGGTCGCCGGGATCGGCAGCGGCTCGAACGGCTCGCGGTACTTCACCTCCGCGGTGACCGACAGCGCGCCGAGCGTGCGGCCGTGATAGCCCTTGCGGGCGGCGACGAGCCGGTGGCGGCCGGTCGCTGCGATCGCGAACTTTAGCGCCGCCTCGACCGCCTCCGCGCCGGAGTTGCTCAGGAAGGTCCGAGTCAGCCCGGCCGGGGCGATCTCCTGGATCTCCAGCAGGAGCTCCGCCCGGACATCGTTGGCGAAACTCTGGTGGCAGGTCGTCAGCGTCGTCAACTGGTCGCCGATGGCGGCCGCGAAGACCGGGTCGGCGTGGCCAAGCACCGCGACGCCGTAGTTGCTCATCGCGTCCAGGTAGCGTCGCCCGGTGTCATCGTAGAGGTAGGCACCCTCGCCGCGGACGAGCGTCAGGCCACGCTGGGCGTAGAGCGGCACCTGGTGGTCACGCTCCGCCGTCGTGATCTGGTCCGATGCGAGTGTGGCAGGAGCGTCGATGCGATCGGTCGTGGCAGTCATGGGGCGTCTCCAATTACGGGCGTTGCGTGAGGAGCCAGGGCGGAGCGCGGGGAGACGATGTGTGTCTGGAAATGTGGACGCCAACCCGGCGAGATCACCGGGCCGGATGTATCGGCATAGCATAGCGAAGATCCGCATCCCCATCACCGGCGGCGAGGGATCGAATCCACC
>CADCWK010000375.1 GCA_902806375.1 uncultured Thermomicrobiales bacterium | reverse complement strand
CCACCCCGACCGGGATCCGCAGAGGGACCGGGCACCAGTCCTCTCCCATCCGACTTATCCGGCCCTCTGCCCCGACGACGAGCAGATCTAGGGTCAATCGGCACCGGCACCGGCACAGGGACGACCGTGGCAACTCGCGGCAGGGGTCACGATCAAACGAGTGACTCGGACGCGACCCGCTCGGTCCGCCGCGTGGCTACGGACTCGACCCCACCGACGACGAAGAGGATGGCGGTGGTCACCAGGCTGAGGGTGACGGGTGAGAGGTCCCCGGCCACGGGGATGAGGACCGCCAGCAGCCCGAGACCGACCACGTGCGAGACGGGAAACCGGCCGATCGCCGAGACCACCTTGAACAGCAGCGTCCCGAGCAGGAAGAGCATCGGCCCGCCGAGCACGGTCAGGACCGTCTGCATGTCGCTGGTCCCCTCGGGGTGGGCGAGGACGAGCTCGTCCCCGACCGCGACGACGATGATGCCGGCGACGATCGGCAGGTGCAGGTAGGTGTAGGCCGAGACGGCCATCCGGCCAGGGTTGGCGATCTCCTCGAAATGCCGGCTGGCCTGATGGGCGATGGTGCCGAAGTAGATCCACCAGAGCGTGACGCTGCCGGCGAACGCCGCGACGAAGGCGACGATGGTCGGCACCGTCCGCTCGAGGTCGGAGAAGGTGGCGCCGGAAACCAGTACCGATTCCCCGAGGGCGATGATGATGAACAGGCCGCAGCGCTCGGCCATGTGGCCCGGACTGATGTCCCAGTCCGCCGACGCCGCGGCGCCGAGGCCGGGAACCCGATAGCCGGCGGCTGGCGCCGCGTAGTCGATCACCAGAGCGACGACCCAGAGGGCCAGCCGGGCGTCCCCGTCGGCGAGCGCCCCCGCCACCCAGACGGGGGCCGAGACGGCGAACCAGATCGCGATCCGGACCATGGTGAGGTGCTCGCGCCGCCCCATGAAGGCGCTGATCACGAACAGCGTCCGGCCGAGCTGGATGACGGAGTAGGCGATGGCCAGGGTCAGGGCGGTGTCGCCGAAGGCCTCCGGGATCGACGTGGAGAAGACCAGGCCGCCGAACATCAGCAGGACCAGCATCAACCGGACCGGGCCGAGCAGCGGATCGACCCAGTTCGTCGCCCAGGTCGTGTACATCCAGATCCACCACGTCGCCATCAGGAGGACCGTGACCTCGAGGACTCCCCGCACCGAGAGGTGATCGAGCAGGGTGTGTGAGAGCTGGGTGATCGCGAAGACGAAGACCAGGTCGAAGAACAGTTCCAGGTAGGTCACGCGGCTGCCATCAGCTCCGGCACGGTCGCGCAGGGTATTGGAGGGGATCGTGAGACGGCGCATCGGGCATTCCTCGCGAGCAGAGGGCGGTGTCCCAAGGTCGGTCTTGCGGGCAGTGGTCACGTGGCCGGCGCGTTGTCCGGGTCATAACAGTGCAGTCGCGAGTATATCGAGCGCGGATGCTCCGCGAACCCGTCATCCGGGTAGCTGGACGCAGCGATCGGGACGAGGGCGCCGCGCATCAGGCCAGGCCGCCGACGATCCACCGGCGATCCTGTCCGCGGTGATCACCCAAGTACCCCTGACGCCCACCGGGGGTCTATCCGATGAAAAACCTGATGGTCAACTGTTCTTACGAACATGCGCGTACTCCTCGTCCGGCGGACCCGATGTGGAGACCAGCTTGTCGACCATGGTTGCCTGGCAATGGGCACTGTCGGCAGCATCCATGCGATGGTGACAGGCGAACACGTGACGCACCCGGGGCGGCATGGGGCCGTCCGGGAACCAGCATGAGGAGATCACTGGATGTATCTGAGGATCGACCGACTCCAGATCGAGATGCCCGTCGCCGAGAACCCGGACCCGCGGGCGGCCAACGCCGTCCAGGAGTTGATGGGTGGCCGATTCGGCGAGATGTCGACGCTGATGAACTACACCTACCAGTCGTTCAACTTCCGCGGCAAGAAGACGCTCAAGCCGTTCTATGACCTCATCGCCAACATCGCGACCGAGGAGCTCGGCCACATCGAGCTGGTCGGCGCGACCGTCAGCGGCCTGCTGACCGGCTCGGCCGATCGCGGCCCGGCCGAGACGGCCCCGCTCAAGGACGTCCTCGGCGTCGGCAACCCGCACCACTTCCTCAACGGCGGCATGGGCGTGCTGGGCGTCAACGCGACCAACTCGCCGTGGTCCGGCGACTACATCTTCAACACCGGCGATCTGGTGCTGGACCTGCTCCACAACTTCTTCCTGGAGTGCGGCGCGCGGATGGGCAAGCTCCGCGTCTACGAGATGACGGACAACCCGATCGCCCGGGAGATGCTCGGCTACCTCCTCGTCCGCGGCGGCGTCCACCAGCTGGCCTACGCCAAGGCGCTCGAGGAGTTGACCGGGGTCGAGATCCCGAAGATGCTCAACATCCCGAACATCTCCAACACGGTCTTCCCGGAGACCAAGCGGTTCATGGATCGCCAGAGCCACGCGACGCTGTACCGGTTCAGCCCGGACGACTACCGCGACATCGACAAGATCTGGAAGGGCACCCACCCCGAGGACGGCTCGACGCTCAACGTCGTCGACGGCCCGCCCGAGGGTGGCGAGACCAACCCTGGCGCCTACGAGCCGGCCGTGTTCGCGCCGGGCTACGTACCGGAAGAACTGGAAGAGATCGCGAAGCGGCTGATGAAGGGGTAATCGCCCCCTCATGGCGACGACAGACGCCCCGGTCCCGCCATCACTGGCAGGACCGGGGCGTCTCCGTTTCTGGTCAGTTGGCTGGCGTGTGGTGCGAACAGGCGTCGCTCAGACGCCGGATTCGTCGCCCA
>CADCWK010000374.1 GCA_902806375.1 uncultured Thermomicrobiales bacterium | reverse complement strand
GACCCGCCACGCCCAGGGCTACCCGGACGAGGGCGCCGGCGGCGACCGTCTGCCGGACCTCGGCCTGATCCGCTTCCGCAAGGAGGGCGAGGCCCACGCCTGGAGCCCGACCGTCGTCGGCGCCATCCAGAAGGCCGTCAACGGTGACCGGAGCGAGTACGACGGATACCGTCAGCTCGTCCGGGAGCAGCCGGCGACGACCGTCCGCGACCTGCTCGATATCAAGCCGCTGGGTCCGGCCGTCCCACTGGGTGAGGTCGAGCCGGTCGAGACGCTCTTCCAGCGCTTCGTCGTCACGGCGATGTCGCTCGGCTCGCTCAGCCCCGAGGCCTACCGGACGCTGGCGATCGCCATGAACCGGCTCGGCGCCCGCTCCAACAGCGGCGAGGGCGGCGAGGACCCGGACTGGTATGAGGAGGGCCGCCTCGGCCCCGACGTCCCGCACAGCAAGGTCAAGCAGGTCGCGTCCGGCCGCTTCGGCGTGACGGCGACGTACCTGTCGCTGGCCGAGGAGCTGGAGATCAAGATCGCGCAGGGGGCCAAGCCGGGCGAGGGTGGCCAGCTGCCCAGCCACAAGGTGACGCCGTTCATCGCCAAGCTGCGCTACGCCGTGCCGGGGGGGCAGCTGATCTCGCCGCCGCCGCACCACGACATCTACAGCATCGAGGACCTCGCCCAGCTGATCTACGACCTCCGCCAGATCAACCCGAGGGCGAAGATCGGCGTCAAGCTGGTCTCGGAGGCCGGGATCGGGACCATCGCCGCCGGCGTCGCCAAGGCGCGGGCCGACTACATCCTCGTCTCCGGCCACTCCGGCGGGACCGGCGCCGCGCCACTGGCCTCGATCAAGCACGCCGGCTCGCCGTGGGAGCTCGGGCTGGCCGAGGTCCAGCAGACGCTCGTCCTGAACCGGCTCCGCTCCCGCGTCCGGCTCCGGACCGACGGTGGCCTGAAAGTGCCGGAGGACGTCATCCTGGCGGCGCTGCTCGGCGCCGAGGAGTTCGGCTTCGGCACGTCGGTCCTGGTCGCGATCGGCTGCGACATGGCCCGCCAGTGCCATCTCAACACCTGCCCGACCGGGATCGCCACCCAGCGCGAGGACCTGCGGGCCAAGTACACCGGCACCCCGGAGCAGGTGATCGCCTGGTTCCAGCACCTCGCGACCGGCATCCGCGAGGTCATGGCGGCGATGGGTGCCCGGACGATCGACGAGCTCGTCGGCCGGACCGACCTGATCGCCAGCCGGAAGCGCGAGGGCCGGGCCGGGATGCTCGACGTCTCGCAGCTGATGCCCGAACCCGCCCCGGTCGCGCAGCGCCGGCGGACGGAGGACGTCGACCACGTCGTCCCGACGCTCGACGACGACATGCTGACCGAGATCCGCCCGGCGCTTGCCAACAGCGAGGCCGTGGAGGTCCGCCGCGCCGTCTCCACCGAGGACCGCACCATCGGCGCCCGGATCGCCGGGGAGCTGGCCCTGCGCCGGCACCACGGCGCGGCCAGCACCGCCCGCGTGACCTGCCACCTGACCGGCAGCGCCGGCCAGAGCTTCGGCGCCTTCGCGGTGCCGGGCATGAGCCTATCGCTGGAGGGTGAGGCCAACGACTACGTCGGCAAAGGCATGACCGGCGGCGAGATCGCCGTTTTCCCGCCCGTCGACGCGGCCTTCGGCCATGACGGCGGGCAGTCGAGCCAGACCATCGCCGGCAACACGATCCTCTACGGGGCGACCGGCGGGCAGGTCTTCCTGGCCGGTGGGGCCGGGGAGCGGTTCGCGGTCCGCAACAGCGGCGCGACGGCCGTCGTCGAGGGCGTGGGCGACCACGGCTGCGAGTACATGACGGGGGGACGCGTCGTCGTCCTCGGCCCGACCGGCCGGAACTTCGGCGCCGGCATGACCAACGGCCTCGCCTGGGTGCTGGACGAGGACGGCGACTTCGCCGGCCGCGTCAACGCCGAGTCGGTCGTCGTCGAGCCGGTCGCCGCCGGGGAGGACGCCGAGGTGCGGACGCTGGTCGAGCGCCACCTCCAGGCGACCGGCAGCCGCCGGGCACGGGCGCTGTTGGCCGACTGGGAGACGACCCGCGGCATGCTGCGAAGGGTCGTCCCGACCGCTGCCATCGAGCTGGCCCGGGAGCGGGAGGCCGCTGAGGCGGAGGCTGCCAGCGCCGTGCCGGCGGACTGATCGGCATATCCCAGGGAAGAGGCATGCAATTAGGGCCGCCGGAGCGATCCGGTGGCCCTGTGTGCGCTGTTCCGATCAGGTGCGCCAACGCGAACCGCTAACCCATGAAGGGAACAGTTGGCTGCAGGACCGCCTCGACGAGGGATTCGGTCCGCAGGTGCTCGATGGCGAGGTAGTCCGGGTCACGGATCATCTCGCCGAACACCTGCCGGCTGGGGTAGCGAACGAGCGCCACGGTGTCCCAGACCTGACCGGGCTCGCCGGCCAGCGCCCGGCCGCCGTCGCCCCCGTAGACGACCTCGATGCCGTACCGCACGTTTAGCGGGGCGAACCCGGCGACATACGCCATGTACGTCTCGCGGCCGCCGTCGGGGTGGAACCGGAGCAGGTTCAGCATCACGACCGGCCCGCCGGGGTCCTCGGCGAGGAAGCGTTCGACGTCGGCACTGGTCCAGGTAATCATGCGGTCTCCTTGATCAATGGGTGGTCGACGGGGAAACGGACGGACGGCGTCGCGACGAGGTGCCGGCCGATCACAGCGATGCCCAGAATCCGGTCAAAGCCGCGGCACCCCGGCGCCCCTCACCCTCGGTCATCCACCAGTGGCTGAGACCTTCCAGCGTCGCGACCGTGGCCCCGGCCCGGGCGGCCGAGCGCCGGCGTTGCGCGTCCGGACCCGAGGTCGGGTCCTCCGTCGCGAGGATGGCGAGACCGGGCCGGGCCGCCGCGGCTTCGAGGTTGGCGCCGAGGTCGGCCATCACTGGCTGCCGGGCGGATCGGTAGAGGGGGAGGATGACGGAGGTCATCCGCTCGTCGAACCCCTCGGCGAGCTGCCGGGCGATGGTGGGATCCATCCCGTTGGACGTGAACCGCACCGCCCGCTCCTCCGGTGTCTGGGCGAGGAGCCGTTCGAGCCCGGCCTCGCCCTCGCCGGGCTTCTGCCAGCCCTGGGCGAGCGGGTGCCAGACGTAGTCCGGGTCGAACAGCCCGACCGTGTCGGAGCACCAGCTGCGCAGCAGGTCGGGGCGCACCATGGCGACGTTGACCGCGTGCCCGCCCCCCCAGTCATGGCCGACGAGGTCGACCGGCCCGGTCTTGGGGACGATCCCCTCGAGTTCGCCGATCAGCCAGTCGCGGTACTCGAGGACCGTCGCGCCGAACCCGTCCGGCACCGGGGCGCCGAAGCCGGGTGGGGACAGCCGGACCTGGTCGTCGTAGCCGGCCTCGGTGAGGCGGGCCGCCAGCAGGTCCCAGACCGCGTCGGTCTCGGGGTTTCCATGGACGAAGACGATGGTCATGGGGAGTCTCCTCGTGTCGTTACGGTGAATCGATGAATCGGATCGGCTAGCGTCGATCGGCCCCGCGGAGCGCGGTCCGGTGCCAGAGCAGCAGGAGTGGGGTGCCGATGAGCTCCAGCCCCATGGCTCCCTCGAGCGCACGGCCCGGACGGCCGAACTGGATGGCCGCCGCGCCCCTGCCAACACCGCTCAGGAACAGGACACCCATCAGCAGCCGGAACAGTCCGGCGTTGGCCCGGAGATCGGAGCTCGTGCGCCAGAGGGTCAGGCCGTAGCCCAGCCAGATCGCCCCCCAGAACTTCACCTGGCTGTTGAGGACGGGATCGGCGGCGACCGCGTCCGGGATGACGGCGCCGCCGGAGCGAAGGTAGGCGGCGCCCCTGAGCAGGTCGAGCAGGCCCGTGGCGAACGGGAGCAGGCAGAGGACGCGGATGACGAGGCGCAGTGCGTTCATGGGGGACTCCCGCTCGGGACGGATCGTGGGGCCAGACGGAGGCAGGCGCCGCCGGCTCCACCTCGTTTCCCGATTGCAGTTATAAGTTACTAACCAGGTACGCGGATGCCGATGTTATCATGCACTAACTACTTCGTCAACGGGATCGGAGACCCAATGCAGCGGATGACCGGTGTCGAGCGGCGCGCCCAGATCCTGGCCATCGCCGCGGAGGAGTTCGCCCGGACGGGGCTCCACGGGACGTCGGCCGAGACGATCGCCCGGCGCGCCGACATCAGCCAGCCCTACATCTACCGGCTGTTCGGGACCAAGCGGGAGCTCTTCCGCCTGGTCGTCGCCGAGGCGTTCGCGGAGATGACCCGCGGGATCGTCGCGGCCGCCGGTGATCTGCGCGGCGAGGCGGCGCTGGTCCCCATCGCGGACGAGTACCGGCGGTTGCTGGCCGACCGGACGCGACTCCTGCTGCAGATGCAGGGCTTCGCCGCCTGTGACGACGATGCCGTCCGCGAGACCGTCCAGGCGGCCTTTGGGTATCACTGGGAGACGATCGCCGGGATCACCGGGCTCGACCCGGTCCGGATGAAGCTCTTCATCGCGCTCGGGATGCTGCTGAACGATGTCGCGGCGATGGATGCCGGCAGTCTGGATACCGGCTGGGCCCGGGCGGCGCTGGACCAGGTGCCGGTAGAGTTCTTCCATGCGCGGGGACCGGTCGAAACCGGCGATGGGACCGTGGCGCCGTAACGCGAGACGATGAGCCCCGGAACGCGTCCGCCGGAGGGCTTGACGGCTCCGTACACTGGGTGGGGAGCGTTCTGACCGACATCGGAGATGCGCAGATGAGTGGATCGTTCAGCATCGCCCCGCTCGGGCGGGGACAGGGACGGGCCGTCGGGGCGATGCTCGCCCGGGCCTTCGACGCTGACCTGATGATGACCCACCTGCTGCCCGACGGCGACCGGCGCGGGCGCCGCCTGCCCCGCTTCATGGGCGCGACGGTCCGGCACTGTGCCCGCTATGGCCGGGTCCGGGTCGCGGGGGACCTGGCGGGCGCCGCGTGCTGGCTGGCACCAGGGCAGACCGACCTGACCGTCCTGAGGATGATCCGGAGCGGGATGCTCGCGATGCCGCTCCAGATCGGGCTGGACCCGTTCCGCCGGATGCTGGCGCTGACCGCGCCGATCGAGAAGGCACACCATCGCCTGGTGCCCGGCCCGCACTGGTACCTCCAGGTGCTTGGGACCGACCCGGCCCACCGCGGGCAGGGCGTCGGTGGCGCCCTCATCGCCGAGGGGACCACCTGGGCCGACGAGGACGGGCTGCCGGTCTACCTGGAGACGATGAACGAGCGCAACGTCGACTACTACGCGCGGTTCGGCTTCGACGTCGCGGAGGTCGTCCCGCACGAGCGGGTGACGACCTGGGCGATGCTGCGGCCGGCGCGCTGACCCCTGCCTGTGGCGCGGGCTACCGCCGCCACTACTTGCTGGCGCGCGCCTGCTGCCGTTCCCGGGCCGCGACCACGTCGTCGGCGTCGGTGCTGTAGGCGAGGTCCCGGTTGGCCTCCATCTCCTTGAGCCGGTCGCGCAGGGACTGGGTCATCATGTCGTAGGCGTCGCTGCCGAGGGTCAGGCGGCGCGGAGCGGGCGTGATGTCGACCGAGTCAATGATCGCCTGGGCGACCTTCCGCGGGTCGCCGGGGGCCATCGCGTTGGCGGCGCGACCGTCGATGTCGCCAGCGGCCAGGGCACGATAGTGCTCCATGACGCCGTCGTAGACCTCCATGTGGTCGGAGAAGACCATGCTCCCGCCGACGAACTCCGTCCGGGCCCGGCCGGGCTCGACGATCGTCACGTCGATCCCGAACGGCGCGATCTCCTTCATGACGCTCTCGTAGAAGCCCTCGATGCCCCACTTCGTCGCATGGTAGAGGCTGAGACCGGCCGAGGCGTACTGTCCGCCCATGCTGCCAATCTGGATGATCCGGCCACCCCCCTGCTCCCGCAGCCGGGGGATCGCCGCCCGCCCGACCTGGATCGACCCCAGCAGGTTGGTCGCGATCTGCTGCTGGATCAGCTGGTCGCTCAGTTCCTCGGCGGCACCGGCCAGCCCGTAGCCGGCATTGCTGATCACCACGTCGATCCGGCCCAGCTGGTCGAAGGCGTCGGCCATCACCTTCCGGACCTGTTCGGTGTCGGTCACGTCGAGCTGCGCCGTCCAGATCCGGTCACCGTAGCGGTCGACCAGGTTGGAGAGCGATCGCGGGCGCCGGGCGGTCGCGGCGACGGTGTCTCCCCGCGCCAGCAGGATCTCGGTCATCTGCCGCCCGAAGCCCGAGGAGGACCCGGTAATGAACCACGTGCGTGCTGCCATGAGGTCTGTCCTTTCGCTCGGGATCGTTCACCGGATGCACCGCCGGACTGTCATTATGCGACACGATTCGCTGAATTGGGCCAGTATCGTGGGAGTGAATGTGCCAAACGACCACCACGGCCGGTTGGTTTCAGGACAGTAGTACGAGGGAGACGCCATTGGCAGTCTGAATCAATGCGATCACGATGGACTGCGCTGACAAGGCGACGGTCAGGCGCTTCTGGGCCAGGGCGCTGTGTTGGGCTGAGGTCGAGGGTGGAGCGGAGTAGTCGTGTGTCGAGCACTCCGATCGGCTCCGGCCACGGATCTGTACCCGGAACGGGCCCCAGGGTGAGGTCTTCGAGAACCGGGTCCGCCTCGACCTGATGCCCATCGGCGGCGCGACCTTCGACCACGAGCGGGGCCGGTCCCGCTAGGCACGACAACGCTGCAGCTGATCGGGACGGTGCCGGGCAACGCCACTATCTGATGGTGATGGCCGACCCGGAGGGCAACGAGTTCTGCCTGGTCGATGTGGTAGGGTGACGCCTGACGCCCAGCGCCTGGCTGGCCCTTCACAGTGATGATGGAGGGCAGGTGCCATGCGACGCGCAGCGTCAGAACACCACGAGGCGACCCACCGGCCGGTGATCGCTCTGCTGGTCGCCAATACGATCTCGCAGATCGGCAACACCTTCAGCGTGCTGGCGATCCCGTGGTTCGTGCTAGCCACGACTGGCAGCGCCAGCCAGACCGGCATCACGGTCGCGGTCGGCGTCTTTCCGGCCGTGCTGGTCGGCATCTTCGGCGGCGCAGTCATCGACCGGCTCGGCTACCGCACGTCGAGCGTCATCTCCGACATCGCCTCCGGCCTGACGACGCTGCTGATCCCGATCCTGTATCTGACGGTGGGGCTGGCCTTCTGGCAACTCCTGGTGCTGGTCTTCATCGGGGCGATCCTGGACGGTCCCGGCCAGACCGCGCGCCTGGCGATCTTCCCGGACCTGGTCTCCCGGACGTCGATGTCGCTGGACCGCGCCAACGCGCTCTACAGCACGACCCGCCGGATCGCCGGGCTGCTGGGCCCCCCGCTGGCCGGGGTGCTGATCGCCGCGATCGGCCCGGCCAACCTGCTCTGGGTCAACGCCGCGACCTTCGCCGTCTCGGCGGCGATCGTCGGACTGCTGCTGCCCCGCGTCCAGGCGACGGTGCCGGTGACGTCCGGCGGCGGGCTGGCCGGGTATCTCCGGGACGTGCGCGACGGCTTCCGCTTCCTCTACGGGCGCCGGGTGCTGTTCTGGATGATCACCGCCTTCTCGCTGGGCGGGCTGGTCGCCGAGCCGCTCTACGCGGTGATCCTGCCGGTCTACGCCAGCGAGGTCTTCGGCAGCGCCGTCCCGCTCGGGTTCATCTTCGCGGCGCTGGGGGCCGGGTCGCTGGTCGGCAACCTGGTCTATGCGGTGGCGGCGCCCCGCCTGTCCCGGAGCGCCCTGCTGTTCGGCGGCTTCGCGATCCGGGCCGCCTGCTTCACCGTGCTGCTGACGATGCCGCCGTGGTGGGCCATCGCGGCGGCGATCTTCGTCAGCGCCAGCACCTTCGAGCCGATCAACCCGATGTCGATGTCGGTGATGCAGGAGCAGGTGCCGGCCGGGCTCCGGGGGCGGGTCTTCGGCGCGGTCGGAGCGATGGGCGCCAGCGCGCTGCCGGTCGGCGTGCTGGTCTACGGCTTCCTGATGGCCGCGCTGGGGCTGGAGGCGACGCTGGCCATCTTCGTCGCGCTCAACGTCGCCCTGCCGGTCGCGATGCTGCTCCTGCCATCGCTGCGGGACATCGAGCGGCCGGAGGCACGGTACGCCCCCGCGGAGGCGCAACACTGATCCGGCCGGTCTCCGTCAGGGTTGGCCGACTCCCGGCGCGTCGAGGAGTCCGTCGATCAGGGACGCCGTGGTGATCCGGCAGATCCTGCGCATCGCTGTCCCGGGAGGGACCGCCGGTCACTCAGTGCTGCTCCGTGCCGGCCAGCCGATGGTCTACCCGGCGTCGTAGGTGTCGATCACGTCCTGGACGTCGGACAGCTGGCCATCGATGTCGTCGGTCGTCGGGCTCAGGAAGATGAAGATGACGGCGGTCTCGCCGTCCTCCAGCGTCGCGCAACTGAGGTAGTCGAAGCCGGCATTGCCCTCGAAGGTGATCTCGTATCCGGCAAAGGCGAAGTCGTCGTCCTCGCCGGCGATCTCCTCGCCGTTCTCGTCGAGGGCCGGCTCGACGTCGTCGACCCCGGCCTCGCCCAGGATGACATCCGAGATCTCCTCCAGGCACGTCCCGACGTCGCGGGCCGACCGGTCGTCGACGACCTCGATGAACAGCGAACCCCCCTCGTCGCGGTCGAGCCGGATGCCCTCGTCACCGAGCAGCGACACGTACTCGTCGAACTGGGACCAGGTCGCCTCGTCCCAGCCGACGCTGAAGGCGTAGTCCTCGCCCTCGTACGTCGTCAGGTCGTCGCTGGCTGCCGGCGTGGCGTCGTCCTCGTCGCTGGCCGCCGGCGTGGCGTCCTCGGCGCTGGCCTCCGGGGTGGTGTCCTCGTCATCGCCCCCGAGGATCGTCGGCTTGTTGGAGTCGTTGGTCCCGGGCGCGTCGTCTTCATCCGCCGGGCTGGAATCGACCAGTGGCCCGGCGTCCTCGGCGATCGCGTCCGGCAGCGCCCGGAAGTCGCCGCAGGTGCCGGCGTCGAGGCAGTCGGCCTGCGTCTCGACGAAGGCGAACAGGGCGTCCGGGTCGGCGAACCGGGTCGGCAGCGAGAGATAGAGCCGGTAGAGTTCGGTCCCGTCGACCCAGGCGGCGACGGAGTTGAAGTCGGTCTCGTCCTCATCGACGGCCTCGAAGGCGACCGAGTCGTCGCCGATCGCCGGGGCGTCGTCCAGTTCGGTGACGTCGTAGCCCGCGCCCTCCCAGCCGTCGATGGTGACGTCGAAGGCGTCCGCGGCCAGGTCCGCGTCCTCGAAGGTCGTCACGACCGCGTCGATCTGGTAATTGGTCAGCTCGTCCTCGAGTTCCTCAGTGGCCAGCACCTGGAAGACCTCGTACCGCGACACCCCGCCACTGTCGACCAGGTTCTGCGTGAACTCCTCGCGGTCGCGGGTCGACTCGCCGGAGTAGGTCCAGATCGACTCGCCGTCCCGGACGAGGTAGCTGTCGACATTGATGAACAGGGACGGGCTGTCGAACCGGACCAGATCGAGGCCCAGGGCGTTGGCGGGCGGGTCGCCCAGTGCCTCGGTCGTCTCGACGAAGCCCTCGAGGAGGTCTTCCGTGACGTCGGTCTCGTCGCCCCGGACCGGGCTGTCCTCCTGCGTGCGGACGAGGACGCCGACCAAGAAGGGACCGGTCTGGACGGTGACCTCGATGCCGTCCATCTCCGTGCCGTCGAAGGACGAGGAGGCATCGAAGGCGACCGTCCCATCGCCGAGGTCGATGCTCACGTCGGCGAGTGTGGGATAGGCGTCAGCCTCCGCCGCCTGGGCGTCCGCGGCGCCGTCGCCCGAGACGAACTGGAAGACGGAGAACCGGACCTGGCTGACCGGGTCCCACGCCTCGCCCTCGCGGTTGGCGGTGACGGCGTCTTCGTCGGCCCACCAGACCTCGTAGTGGCGGACGAAACCGGCCGCGTCGTAGGCCCGGGCCAGCTCGTCCTCCTCCTCCAGCCCCGCGCCCTCGAGGAACTGGTCGAGGGTCGCCGAGCTGTAGACCGCGCTGGGGATCAGGCCGTCCAGGCCGGCCTCCTCCAGCGCGACGACGCCGGGCACGAGCGCGGCCGGGTCGACCGGGTCGCCCCCGCCGGACGACTGGACAGCGGCCGCCCGGGGCGCCGCCGGGCCGAGCAGGGACAGGGTGAGGCAAGCGACCGTGACGATCGACCACAGGCGGCGGCAGGTCGGGGCGGGCACGCGCATGGTGATACTCCTCGCGACGGTGGGGAGTCGCAGCGAACTGGTCGGCAGGGGTGCGAATCGCATCCACTGTATCAGCGATGGCCGCGTTGTCCATGCACAGCCCGGCCCGGATCCCTCGACTCTTAAATCGGTGTAGCTCTTGCTACATCCCGTTGGCGCGGATCCGGTCGATGATCTGGCGGAACAGCCGCAGGTCCTCGATCGAGTCCTCCGGTGTCGTCTTCGCGGTCGCCCGGCCGTGGAGGACGTCATGGACGTGGACCAGCTCGCGGGTGTACGGGTCGGTGAACGTCGGTCGAATCGTCTCGACGTGATACGCCTCGCCGTCCGTCCGCTCGATCGTCAGCGTCGTCGGCAGGTGGCGGATGTAGGGGGTGTCGTAGCTGACGGTCATCGTGCCGGTCTCGCCGTAGACGGCGATGTGGGCGTCGAAGCGGCCCTGCCGGTCGACGCCCATCTCGAAGGTGACGCGGTAGTCGTCCCTGGCGAACGTCGCGACGGTGAAACGGCCGCCCCGCCAGGTGTCGGCGGCGACGACCCGGTCCGGCGTGCCGATCAGTTCGCGCATCGCCGAGAGGTCGTGGCTGCCGAGCCCGCAGAGCATCCGGTAGCACGCGATCTGCTCCGGCGTCGCGTCACCGATCGCCTCGGTCACCTGCTCGCCGGCCCGGTCGCGCCGGTCCTGCTTCTGGGCATCGGTGAGGTCGTCGAACGCGAGGATGTCCTGGACCTGGTCGATGAAGAAGGCGTTGGGTCCGATGATGTCCCGTACCCGGACGTAACCGATCGGGCCGAGTTCCGGCAGCCGGTCCCGCATCAGCGCGAAGGCGTCGGCGAAGCGACGCATGTAGCCGACGATGACCTGCCGCCCCGAAGCGTCGCGGGCCCGGACGATCGCCTCGGCGTCCCGGACGGTGAGCGCCATCGGCTTCTCGATCAGGACGTGCTTGCCGTGGCCGAGCGCGGCGATGGCCTGCTCGGCATGGTACTCGTCGCTGGTCAGGATGAAGACGACGTCGACGTCGCTCCGGGAGACCAGGTCGTCGGCGTCGGTGTGGCGGGCGCCGGGCGGCAGGTGGAGCTGGTCGCCGATCGCGTCGACCAGTCGCTGGGAGACATCGCAGATCGCCGTGATCGCGAACCGGTCGGGCAGGCTGGACAGGACGGGGATGTGGGTGACCTGCGCGACCACGCCCAGACCGACGATCCCGACGCGTAGCCGCTGGGGCATGACTCCGGACATGACACCTGTGCTCCCGATCGAAGACGACGCGCACGGACCCGCATCGGCCGGCGCGTCATCTTCGCAGGTCACGGCCCCGGGCCGAATCACCCCGCCACCCTGCGATCCGGGGTTCAGGCTGGCGGGTCAGGGGCGAGGTACCGGTCCCAGTACCCGGCCGCCGGCTCGGTCTGCTCGACGACATCGACCCAGAGACCGGACGGGTCTCGCAGACCGAAGCGGCGCTGCCCGAACGGCTCGTCGGTGAGCGGGTAGCCGACCGTCGCGCCGGTCGCGACGACCGCAGCGTGGGCCGCGGCGGCATCGTCGACCTGGAGCTCGAAGCAGATGCCCGTCCCGCCGAAGGGCTCCGGTCCCGGTGGGGCCGAGGGGTGGTCCGGCGACATGAAGGCGATCGACGCCGACCCATCGTCGCTGGCCAGCCAGGCGAACCAGCTGCTGTCGAAGCCGACCGCGAAGCCGAGGTGCCGGACCCAGAAGTCCCGGCAGGCGTCCTTCCGGTCGGTGACGACGATGGGATAGCGATCGGTGAAGCGCATGGGGTCGCCCTCCTGCGGCTGGCCAGATGCCTGCCTCTGGGGCAGAGCCTATGGCCCGTTCAGGCGAACCCTTGTCCCAATGGGCGGGGGAGCGCAGGACGTTGCGGGATCTGACGTCCTGGCCGGACCCGCCGCCGGACCAGGCGCCGGATCTGGCGGGGGCCGCGCGCCCGGTCCCGGTGAGGCGGCCGGGCGCGTGATCGATGAGCGTCCCGGATCGCTCAGGCGCGGTCGACCTGCTCGATGATCCGGCCGAGGTGGGCGACGCTCTCCGGCGTGCAGGGGTCGAGTCCGACGATGAAGTGGTCGGTGCCGAAGTCGCGGAACTCGACGAACCGGGTCGCGATCTCGTCGTCGCTGCCGGTCAGCATCGCGCCCCGGCGACCGGTCGCGTTCTCCAGCCCGACGTTGCCGCCGACGGTCCGGACGACCGTCTTCGGGTCGCGGCCGACGGCCTCGCAGGCGGCGTCGAGCTTGGCGAAGTTGTCCCGGACGGCGTCGACCTCGTGCTGCCAGCCGGTGTTCCAGGCGTCGGCGTAGCGGGCGAGGATGCCGAGCATCCGGTCGCCGGAGGAGCCGATCAGGATCGGGGCGCCGCCGGTGGCCGACCGCGGACCGGCCGGGCGGTTGAACGCGTCGGCCGTGCGGGTGTACTCGCCGGTGAAAGTCGAGCCGCCCTCGCGCAGCATCGCGGCGACGACGTGGATGATCTCCTCGAAGCGGCTGACCCGGTGGTCGAACGGGTAGTCGTAGGCGTCGTACTCCGGGCGGTGCCAGCCGGCGCCGAGCCCGAGGATGAACTTCCCGCCCGAGATCTCGTCGATCGTCTCCGTCATCCGGGCCAGCAGGCCGGGGTTGCGGAACGTGGCGCAGGCGACCATCGGCCCGTAGGCGATCCCGAGGTCCTGCGTCGCGCCGGCCAGCCCGGCAATGAGGCTGAACGCCTCCCAGCAGCCGCGCTCGTGGTCCATGTCCTTCGAGGGGGGAGCGGAGAAGTGGTCGGCGAACCAGGCGATCTCGACCCCGGCCGCGTCGGCGGCCCGGACGATCTCGAGGATCTGGGCGAACGACGGCGCCGCGTCGCCGCCGAAGGGGCTGCCCTCGGTCAACGGGACCATCAGCCCGAAGCTCATCTTGCGGGGGGACTGGGGCCAGCGCCGGTGGGCGACTGTCTGGGCGACCTGCGTGGTCGCGTGTGCCGGGGTTGCCTCGGCCATCGTCGGTCTCCTGCTCGGGTGGGGCGCGCCCATGGCGGGCGCGCCGCGCGATCGCCGGGATGCCGGCGCTCAGGCCGTGATCCTATCGCATAACCTGTCCGTGCCGGTCGCGTGTGGCTGGCGGGCGATGGACGGGACGCGATCAGCGCGACCCGGAGACGATGGGGATCGAGGATGGGACTGCGCAAGGTCAACGTCGCGGAGGGGTTCAGCCAGATCAGCGACTACTGGGACCCGCGGGTCGCGGGCGACATCAACGACATGCAGGTCAGGTTCGTCAAGATCAGCGGGGCGTTCCACTGGCACCACCACGAGACCGAGGACGAGCTGTTTTTCGTGGTCCAGGGGCGGCTGCGGATGCATCTCCGCGACGGGGTGATCGACCTGGAACCGAACGAGTTCCTGGTCGTCCCGCACGGCACGGAGCACCTGCCCGAGGCGCTGACGGAGGAGTGCCACCTGATCCTGCTGGAGCCCGGCACGACCCTGAACACGGGCACCGTCGAGAACGAGCGCACCGTTCGCATGCCTGGTCGCCTCGCGTGAGTGTGTCCCTCCCCGACGCTCGTTGCCTGGCCGGCCGCCCGTGGCCGTCGTGTACGATGGGGAGCGGTTCCGACCGGGCACGGCGACCCGTGCCCCGGTGATCGGCTCCAATGCATGGCCTTTCCGGACGCCCGGACGTGGTACGCCCAGGGAGGCGGCAGACCGACGATGGACAGCGAACAGACAGGGGCGACGCGGGATCGCCAGCCGGACCGGGTGCTGGTCCGGATCGCCGGCCGGGCCGACTGGTACGACCAGGACTTCCCGGGCCGGTCGGCGACCCGTTTCCCCCGCTATGAAGTCGAGACGGTCGAGGACGCCCCGCGGCGGGGCAGCATCGCCTCCTTCAACCAGGACGACGACGAGACCTTCGGCCAGGCGATGGCTGCCGGGGTGGCGCTCGAGGTCGATGCCTTCCGGGTGCACTGGATCGCTGGCGTGTCGTCCTAACGGCTCCAGGTCCAGGGCGACCGAAGGTGATGTCACACGGGTGTGACCGCACTGTCACCGCCGATGAACATCGGCCCGGTACGATCCACGGAACGACGTTGCGGGCGAGGCTGTCTCGCCCACCGCATCCGGCCCGGTCCAGCACGGGCCGGGGCAATCGCGAAAGGAACCGTCCATGCTCGGATCGATCCTCCGGCTCGTCCTCTGTTTCGTCCTGCCGCCGGCCGCCGTCTTCCTGAAGCGCGGCTTCGGCATCTCGTTCCTGTTCAGCGTCATCCTGACGATCGCCGTCTGGGTGCCGGGTGTGCTCTACGCCCTCTACGTCAACTTCCGGGACTAGCCCCGATCCCCGGCCCGGTCAGCTTCTTGCTCTGACCCACCCAGTGGCGTCGCGATCGCGACGGATCGGGTGGCTGGCAGACGTTGGCCACGGACCCAGGAAAGGGATCGTTCCAATGAAGGTCTGCGTAACGGGAGCCAGCGGCAAGGCGGGCCAGGCGGTCGTCCGGGATCTGCTCGCCCACGGGCATGAGGTCGTCGCGGTCGATGTCGCGTCCGGACCGGCCGACCTCGGCGTGCGGGTGCTGCAGGTCGACGTGACGGACTTCGGCCAGACGGTCGAGGCGCTGGCCGGGTGCGAGGGCGTCGTCCACCTGGCCAACATCCCCTCCGGCGACATCTCGACCCCGGCCCATACCTTCACCGTCAACACGGCGATGAACAGCAACATCTTCCTCGGCGCCGCGCTGCTCAAGCTGAAGCGCGTCGTCTGGGCGTCCAGCGAGACGACGCTGGGCCTGCCGTTCGAGACCCCGCCCCGGTACGCGCCGATCGACGAGGATCACTTCCCGCACCCGACCTCGACCTACGCCCTGTCGAAGGTCGTCGGCGAGACGCTGGCCGAGCACATCTCCGGCTGGTCGGGCATCCCGTTCGTCGGGCTGCGCTTCTCGAACATCTTCCGCCCGGACGAGTACGAGAACCTGCGCGGTGCCTGGGGCGATCCGGCGGCGCGGAAGTGGAACCTGTGGAGCTACATCGATGTCCGTGACGTCGCCCAGTCCTGCCGGCTGGGGCTGGAGGCTCCGGTGACGGGCTCGCACAACGTCATCATCGCCGCGGCCGACACTGTCATGACGACGCCGAGCGCCGAGCTGATGCGGCAGGTCTTCCCCGGCGTCGAGATCCGACGGGACGTCGGCGAGTTCGAGTCACTGTTCGCCATCGACGGGGCCCGGCAGTTGCTCGGCTTCGAGCCGAAGCACTCCTGGCGGCAGCACATCTCGGACGCCACGCAGGTCCCGCTCATCTGATGCTTGAGCCTGAGTTGCAGTCGATGTCCTGGCGCCGAGGACCGGCTGTATACTTGGGATACGTCAGGAAAGGAGCGCGTCCAATGGCGACCACCCCAACACCCAAGCCGACCGCCCGGCCGCCTTTGCCGCCGCCGGGTCCACCCAACTACATCATCATGACGCCGTACCCCTTTGCGCCATCCAAGAAAGAGTTGTCAGAGAAAGAGCGTCAGTCCCGCGGCGATCGCAAGACACAGGCACTCGACAAGTAGCATCGCTGTTGCCTGTCCGATCCACCGGCCCTTGCTCGCGAGCAGGGGCCGGTTCTCGTTGATGGAGGCCAGATACTCGTTGGCCACCCATTGCTGTAGGACGCTTCCGCCGTCGGGAGCTGAACGGTAGCCGGCGACTTGATCGCCCAGGGCAGCAATGTCAGGTCGGTACCCCAGCAGGCGCTGGCGACTCGCGCGATCGGCACAGAAGATGAGCAGGACGTAGAAGAGCAGTGCCGCACCCAGCGTCCACCCTGCGGATCGGGGGGCTTCATCGGTGGTGAGATTCAGGAGCGCGAAGGTCAGCGGCAGGACCGTGCTGCCTATCGTGAAGACTTGATAGGTCCGGGCATCGAGAACTTCGTTCGTGCGGATCTGCACGTTGAGAAACTGGAGCGCCGCGTCGTGATAGACCTGCTCAACCGATGGTCCATCCGGCCCTGATTCGGTCGTAGCGTGGGTGTCGCGCTGCCCTCCGGCCTGCCGTCGCATCCACCGTGCGATCACTGCTACACCCCACTCGGATCCAGACGGTCGCGACTGGCGGCATGGTACTGATTCAGGGGCTCGACCGACAGCCAGTGACGATGCCAGGATGGTCAGTAGCGGCATCATCGAACCTTCAAGTCTCGGGATCGGCATCGGAACGCTGTTCGGCGGGATGACCCAGAGGTCGAGCATGACGACGCCCCGTCTCCGGAACCGGAGGCGGGGCGTCGTCATATGCTCGTTCGTTGGAATCGGAACAGCGCCTACGCGGCGGTGACCGTCCCGCCGGACCGATCGCGCTCGAGCTGGCCCAGGTGTCGCTCGACCCACCAGGTGCCGAGCGGGACGACGCCGCCGACCAGCGCGATGATCGCCGTCCGGAGCGACCAGCCCTGCGTCCGCCACATCGCCAGCGCGAGGGCGGTGTAGGCGAGGAACATCCAGCCGTGGATCATGCCGGGGATCGCGACCGCGTGCTCGTAACTGAAGCCGTACTTGAACACCATCGCGACCAGCAGCGCCAGCCAGGAGAAGCCTTCGGCGATCGCGACGCCCTTGAACACGTTCCTCAACACGGTGACAGACCTCTCTCGGTGGTGACTGGGTGAGCGGTGACCGGTGGATCGTCCCCGAACGATACCGCACCCACCCCGCCAGCCATCGGCCAGCGGACCTGCGACCGGGCAGACCTGCACGGGAGACCCGTCGCTAGGAGTCCCCGGATTCCACGCTCCGCGGTTGCCCGGTCGTGGCGGCGTCCTGCAGGGCGCGCAGGCAGCGGAAGCTGAACAGCGCCTGTCCGTCGACGATCGACTCGCTGGGCTCGCCCCGCAACCGGGCCGCGAAGGCGAGCAGGGGTCGCTGGTGGGCGGCGGCGACCGGCCGCCCCGGGTGATGAGTGCTCTCGGCCGGCTGGCCGTCGCGGTCGGTCGTGACGGTCACGCGGCCGTCGCCGACCCAGTCCAGCCAGTCCCACCGGACGGCGCCGCGGAGTCCCTCGATCTCGACGATCTGGCGCTCGCCGCCGTGGGTCGCGGCGGCCCGCTCGTAGATGACGGGCACGCGGCTGCCGTCGGCACGGTGGAAGACGAGGCTGGCGCCGATCTGCTGGTCGGTGTCGAAGACGACGCCCGGCGGCAGGTCCAGGGCCGTCTCCGGGTTGACGCTCCAGGCCGTGGCGACATCGACCCGCACCGGTCGCAGGAGGTCGATCAGCGTCGTCAGGTCGTAGCAGCCCCAGTCCATCAGCACCCCGCCCCCGCTGCGACGGCTGTCGAGGAACCAGGTCGATCCCGGCATGAAGTCGATCCCCGTCCGGAACCGGTGGACCCGGTGGACGAAGGTCACCTGCGTCAGGGGGCCGAGGTCACCGGCCGCGACGATCTCGCGGACCATTGAGGTGGTCGGCAGGCCGAGGAACCGCGAGCTGCAGTCGGCGAGCGATCGTCTGGCCCCCCGCGCCGCCGCGACCATCGCCTCCGCCTCGCCGACGTCCATCGCCAGCGGCTTCTCGCACAGGACGTGTCGGCCGGACGCGAGCGCCCGGATCGTCAGGTCGCGGTGGAGGAACGGCGGCGTGGCGACAATCACGATATCGTCGGGCCGGGCCGGTTCGGCCAGCAGCTCCTCGGCGTCGGCGACGGCGCGGGTGCCGGGGAACCGCTCGGTGAACGATGCCAGCGCGGCCGGGTCCGGGTCGGCCACCGCCAGTTCGACCGTCGCGCCGTTGGGGAGCATCGGGATCGCGAGGGCGTGTTCCCGGGCGATGTAGCCGGCGCCGATCAGATAGATGCGTTGGCGGTCTCCGGGCATCGATGACTCCTGCCGGTCCGTGCCGGTCACTCAGTTCCCACGTCGCCAGACCGCTGATTGATCCACTGGTCTAGCCTACCGTGGCGAACGGGTCATGGCAGCCCGGCCGAACGGGCAGTGGGCCGGTAGACCAAGAGGGCGGCGATGGGAGGGGCAGCGTGCGGATCGGCCTGATTGCGGACATCCACGGGAATCTCGTCGCGCTGGACGCCGTGCTGGCGGACATGGCGGGGCGATCCGTCGACCGGATCGTCTGCCTCGGCGACGTCGCGGTCCTGGGGCCTGACCCAGCCGGCGTCATCCGGCGGCTCTGGGAGGTCGGCTGTCCGAACGTCCTCGGCAACGCCGATGCCTGGCTGCTCGGTCCGGCGGCGGCCGAACCGTCCGCATCCGACAGCGACGTCGGCCGGACACTGACCGCCTGGACGCAGGGGCAGCTCGACAGTGACGCGCTGGCTTGGCTGGGGACGTCACCACCGGCGCTGCTGGTCGACTTGGGTCAGGTCGGAACGCTGCGCTGCGGGCACGCCTCACCGCGGTCGCACGAGGAGATCATCTCGGCCCTGACCCCGGA
>CADCWK010000373.1 GCA_902806375.1 uncultured Thermomicrobiales bacterium | reverse complement strand
CGACCCGTTCGGCAATCTCATCGGCGTGATCCATGGTCCGGACGGCGCGCCGACGCTGATGGTCGCCGCGCACAGCGACGAGATCGGTGGGGTGGTCAAGGCGATCGAACCGGACGGCATGCTGCGCTTCGAGAAGCTCGGCGGGGTGATCGAGACGCTGCTGGTCGGGCGAAAGGTCCGCGTGCGGGGAGCGCGCGGCGTGATCGGGGCCAAGGCGGGGCACATCACGCCGCCGGCCGAACGCCTGCTGGCACCGCCTGTCCGTGACCTCTACGTCGATCTCGGCTTCGATTCGGCCGCCGCGGTCCGCGCCTTCGGGATCGATGTCGGCGACCCGATCGCCTACGAGTCGGACGCGCACCTGCTCGCGAATCCCGACCGGCTGGCCGGCAAGGCGCTGGACAACCGCGTCAGTTGCGCGCTGATCGTCGAGCTCGCTCGACGCCTCAAGGGGCAGGACCTCACCTGCACGCTCTACCTCGTCGTCACGGTCCAGGAGGAAGTCGGCCTGCGCGGCGCCATGATGGTGACGCACCGCCTGAACCCGACCGCCGCGATCGTCGTCGACACGATGCCGAGCGGCGGCACGCCCGATGTCTCGGCCACGCGCGACCTGCCGATGGTGATCGGGGCCGGACCGGTCATCACGCTGGTCAGCCAGAGCGGAGGGGGCGGGGCCATCGGCCAGCCGGCCATGCGCGACCTCCTCATCGCCAGCGCGACGGAGGCCGGGATCCCCTACCAGCGCGGGATCTTCTACGGGGGCAACTCGGACGCGGCCGCCGTCCACCTGGTCCGGGACGGCATCCCGACCGGGATCGTCAACATCGCCCGGCGCTACGCCCACTCGCCCGTCGAGGTGCTCGACCTCAACGACATCGTCGGGTGCTACTGGCTGCTGGAGACGGCGATCCGGGCGTTCGGCCCGCACACGGATCTCAGCTTCATCTAGCGCACGTTACTTACTGGATGAGCAACACGTCGCTGACGGCGAAGTCCCCGTTGGCGGAGACGGTCTCGCGGGCGGGGCGCCGCCGATCCTCGACGACGCCGTCCTGCCGCAGGGCGATCGCCCGCAGACCCAGCAGGGTCAACAGGGGTTCATGGGCACGCAGGACGTCGGACGCCGCGACGAACACGCCCGCCAGTCCACCCGTCGTCAGGACCGGAGCGTCGACGCCGAGTTCCTCCCGGATGCGCCGGACGGTTCCCTCGATCAGGTCGAGGTAGCCGGCGACGCTTCCGGACTGGACGGCGGCCGTCGTGTCCCGGCCGATGCCGCGCGTTGGCGGGAACCGCATGGGGACCGCCGAGAGCTGGGCCGCGCGGCTGGTCAGCGCGTCGAGCACCAGCGCCGCGCCAGGGGCGATCGCCCCACCGATGAGGTCGCCATCCCGGTCGATCACCTCGATGTTGGTCGCGGTCCCGAAGTCGACCACGATACTGGGCGCCCCGGCGATCGCCAGCGCCGCCACGGCGTTGGCGATCCGGTCTGCCCCGGTGGCCAGCGGGCGCTCGGTCGCGACCCGGATGCCCGTGTCAAGGGCCGCCGAGACCACGATCGGGTCCAGCTGCAGCCGTGATCGGCACATGTCGGCCAGCCAGCGCCGCACGTCGGGCACCACGCTCCCGATCACCACGGCGCTGATCTGGTCCACGGTCGCGCCGCACGTCCGGAGCAGCGGGTCGAGCAGGGCGTACCACTCGTCCGGCAACCGGGTCGCCGACGAGGAGACCCGCCAGGTCGCGAGGATGGAGGAGTGGTCGATGGCGGGACCCGATATCCGGCACAATCCGATGAGCGTGTTGGTATTACCGACATCGAACGCGAGCAGCATCGCGATCTGAACTCCTGCTGAGCGTTCGGTCGATCTCGCCGGGGCGTCTGTCCGGTCCTGCACGACATCGACCCGTCATGGACGGATCGATGCACGTATCTTCCCATACACCGACCGGGCGACCACGCCGGACGGCTACGTCCCCGGTTCACGACCGCCCCCGGGCTCCCCGCGCCAGCGGCCCGGTTCCACGAAGAGGACGCCCATGTCGTCAGCAGAACCGAACTCGCCGTCGCCGTTGACGGGTGTCGAAGACCGGTCCCAACCGGAGAACGGTCCCGGGATCGATCAGCAGACGCCAGCCCCGCGCCGGGCGGGGCGCGACCCACTGGTCCGGACGTTGATTGCCCTGTGCGTCCTGCTGACGGTCATCATCGCCTTCCTCGGCGGGGTCTGGACGGAGCGGGAACTGGTCGACCGGCTGGGCGGACCGGTCGACGCCGGGCGGCTCAATGAGGTCGCCGGGCTGCTCGACGCGGAGTACTACCGTGGGCCCACCGACGACGCGGAGCAGGCGGCCTTCGACGAGCGACTCGAACAGGGAGCGCTGGTTGGCCTGGCCGAGGGGGCTGGCGACCCTTACACGTCGTATCTCCCCCCCGAGGACGCCGCCCCGTTGACCGAACAGCTGAGTGGCCAGTACGGCGGGATCGGGATCACCGTCCAGCAGCGAGAAGGCGCGCTCGCGATCGTCCAGGTCCTCGCTGGCGGACCGGCCGAGGCGGCGGGCCTGCGGCCGGACGACCTGCTCATCGCGGTGGACGGCTACGACCTGACCGGTGCGACGACGGAGGACGCCGGCGTCCGCATCCGCGGCGAGGTCGGGACGACCGTGACCCTGGTCGTCCTCCGGGCCGGGCTGGTCGAGCCGCTGACGGTTCCGGTGGAGCGCCGGCAACTCGACGCTCCGGTCGTCACCTATGTGCTGGACCCGGCGACGCGTATCGGGCAGATCCGGGTGACGGGGTTCACCGGCGTCACGACACGGCAACTCGACGAGGCGCTGGCCCGTGCACGGGCGGACGGGGCCACTGGGCTGGTGCTCGACCTCCGGGGTAACGGCGGTGGCTCGGTGACCGCCGCCCAGGAGATGATCGGCCGGTTCGTCCCGGCGACTCTCGGCCCAGCCCTCTACGAGACGGTCGGCCGAGCCGGTGACTCGGACGACGTCCAGTCGCTGCCCGTCCTCAACCCGGTGGACGGGATCGTGTCGGACCTCCCGCTGGTGGTGCTGGTCGACGCGGGGACGGCGAGCGCCTCCGAGATCGTCGCCGCGTCGCTCAGTGACTATGGCCGGGCGACGGTGATGGGCACCCCGACCTTCGGCAAGGGCTCCGTCCAGCGGGTGCACACCTTCGAGGACGAGTCGATCCTGCGGGTCACGATCGCCGAGTGGCTGACCCCGGATCGGCAGCGCCTCGAAGGCGTCGGGGTCGCCGTCGGCGTCGTCGTCGGGGCGGGGGAGCCCGACGGGACCGATGACCAGCTCACCGCGGCGATCGCGCTGCTGCGCTCTGGTGGGACGAGTGCCGCGGACTTCGGCTGGTAGGGATCGCCTCGTGTGATCAGACGCCGGGGATCGTCTCGCGGATCGTCGACTGACAGGTCCGGCACTGCCAGTCCCGCTGCTCTACGAGCGGGTGGCCCGGCAGTTCCTCGATCTCGATGCGGGCGATCGCCACTGCCCGGGACGACTGACAGCGCGGGCACTCCGGCCGCGGCTGGTTCCGTCGCAGCGTGTCGCGGACCAGCCCGCCGACGGTCTGACCGTGGCGGAGCCACTCCTGGGTCCAGTCCTGGGTGCCGATCATGCCATGCCCTCCTGTGAGTCCCCACCGCTGGCCGACCTGCTCAACCACCCCCAGCCTAGCCGCCCCCTGACCCGGAATGGTTAAGCCAGTCGTAGCGTCTGGGCCCCGGTCGATTTAACGGCGACCTTACGGTTCGTTAACAGCCTGTTGGTCGGTCCCTGCTCACTGGACGCTAGGGTAGCTCCGGGCACCGAATGCGGGGCCCGGAAGGGTGTGCCCGGTGCTGACGGCTGAGAGGCGACGATCGATGGGCCTGAACTCCAGCGGTCCGGACGCCACGAGTGACCGCGGCGACCGCCGCGCCCCGAATGGGGCTGGCGGGGAGGACGCGACCGTCCTCGTCATCGAGGATGATCCGACGCTGCTGAGCACACTCGCCTACAACCTCACCCGCGACGGCTACCGTGTGCTGACGGCTACGGACGGCGAGGCTGGCCTGGCTATCGCCCGGGCCGAGTCCCCGGGTCTCGACCTGGTCCTGCTGGATGTCATGCTGCCGGGCATGAACGGGTTCCACGTCCTGCGCCAGATGCGCAGCACGCTGGATGTCCCGGTCATCATGCTGACGGCGCGCGGCGAGGAGCAGGACCGGATCGACGGCCTTGAGCTCGGGGCTGACGACTATGTCGTCAAGCCGTTCGCCCTGCGTGAGCTGCTCGCCCGGGTCCGGGCCAACGTCCGCCGCCGTGCGGTCCCGTCGGCTCGCCCCCCATCGGTGCTGTTCCGCGGTCCGATCCGGATCGAACCGGAGCGCCGCCGGGCGGTCGTCAACGACGTTGAACTCCAGCTCCGGCCCAAGGAGTTCGGTCTGCTCGTCACCCTCGCCATGGAGCCGGGCCGCGTGTTCGGGCGCCAGCAGCTGCTGGACGCGATCTGGGGCGAGGAGATCATCGTCGATGAACGCACCGTCGACGTGCACATCTCGTGGCTCAGGACCAAGCTGAACGATGCCGGCGTCCGGCAGGAGATGATCCGGACCGTGTACGGCGCGGGGTACCGATTCGTGGTACCGGACGCGGCCGAGCGGCCCTGAGGCGCGCCCGCGCCGACCAACCAACTTTGGGTATCCGCGCGGGCATCAGCCCGCGAGATGCTGTCGGGTGATGGTCACCCGATCGGGACGATTGGACGCTTTTCGAGAGGAGCTCCGATGTCGCTTTTCGCCACGATCCGACGGACGCTGCCGGTGGCCGCGCTGGCCGCCACCTTCGCGCTGACGCCGCTCGCGTCGGCTCAGGACTCAACCCCGGCCGCTGAGGGTGTCGCCCCGACCCCGTACGAGGCCCCGGCCGACATCGCCGACCTCGAGGGAACGATCGCCGCGGACGGCTCGTCCACGGTCGGCCCGTTCACCCAGGCCGCCGCCGAGAACTTCAACGGCATCGCGCCGAACGTCGACATCGCCGTCAATGTCTCGGGCACCGGTGGTGGCTTCGAGGCCTTCTGCGCGGGCGAGACCGACCTCCAGAACGCCTCCCGCCCGATGGCTGAAGACGAAGCCGCCATCTGCGCCGAGAACGGCGTCGAGTGGTACGAGTTCGAGGTCGCCTACGACGGCATCACCGTCGTGGTCCCGGAGAGCAACACCTTCCTGACCTGCCTGACGACCGAGTCGCTCGCCAGCATCTGGATGGGTGACATCACCAACTACAACGAGATCGACCCGTCCTACCCGGACCTGGCGATCGAGCTGTTTGGTCCCGGTGAGGACTCCGGCACCTACGACTTCTTCAACGAAGAGATCCTGGGCGAGGACGAGGCCGGTGAGACGATCGCTCCCGCGGCCGACTATGAGCCCAGTGAAGACGACAACACCCTCGTCGAGGGCGTCTCCGGGACCGAAGGCGGCCTTGGCCACTTCGGCTTCACCTACTACGAAGAGAACCAGGACCGCCTGAACGTCGTCAGCCTCTCGACCGATGGGACGACCGACAACTGCGTCGAGCCGACCCTCGAGACGATCAGTTCGACGGAGTACGCCCCACTGAGCCGCCCGCTCTACATCTACGCCTCGGCCGCCAGCCTGGCCGAGAACACGGCCCTGCAGGAGTTCCTGCGGTACGCCATCGCCGACGCCGACGCGATCGCCGACTCCCTCGGCGCCGTGAACGCTCCGGGCGAGGCGCTCGTCACGTCCCAGGAGAAGCTGGAAGGCGCGATCGACGGTTCGGCCGAACCGGACAGCGCAGCCGCCTAGTGAATTGGACAGAGCCGGCCCGGATAGCCCGGGCCGGCTCTGTCCCGTCTACGGCGGCGATCCCCAGGCCGCGACGCGTCCCCGAAACGGGGTTCTGGCAACAAGAGCTTAACAATACGATAACGCCCGTTGGTGTCCAGCGATTTTGATTCTCTCTATACTTCCTTACCCGTAGTACCTACTCCAACACCACCTCGTCCCGGCCACTCCATGTGCCGACAGGGGGATCCATGGCCTCGGATGACGCATTCTCACCCATTCCAACGATCGAGACATCTGGTGTGCTGGCCACGACGCGCAGGCGTCCGCTCAACCTCAGCGGTAGTCGGAACCGGGCATTCTCCGAGCGCGTGATCGGCGGCCTGCTCTTCCTGTGTGGCGCGATCTCGATCCTTACCACGGTTGGGATCGTCGCAGTCCTCCTGTTCGAGACCGTCGAATTCTTCCGCCGGGTCTCGCTGCTGGAGTACCTGACGGGCACCGAGTTCGACCCGTCCCGGACGGCTGGCAGCGGTGAGTGGGGTATGTGGCCCCTGGTCTCTGCGACGCTGAGCTACGCGTTCATCGGGTTGTTGTTGTCCGTGCCAGTCGGTATCTGCATCGCGATCTACCTGTCCGAGTACGCGCCAGCCCGCGTCCGCTCCATCGTCAAACCGGTGCTGGAGTTGCTCGCCGGGGTTCCGACGATTGTTCTAGGTTTCTTCACGCTGACCTTCATCACGCCCAATATCCTCCAGTCCCTGAATTCGGAGATCGGTATCTTCAACGTTCTCGGTGCCGGCCTGGCCATCGGGGTGTTGACCATCCCGTTGGTCGCGTCGCTGTCCGAGGACGCGATGCGGGCCGTGCCGGGGGCACTCCGCGAGGGAGCATTCGCCCTCGGGGCGACCAGGTTCGAGACGAGCATGCGGGTGATCCTGCCGGCGGCGATATCGGGTGTCGTGGCGTCCATCATCCTGGCGCTTGGGCGAGCGATCGGGGAGACCATGATCGTCGTGATCGCCGGTGGTGCCTCGACTGGCGGGGTGCCGACCAATTTCCTCGAAAGCGCCCAGTCCATGACGGCGTACATCGTCAACGTCCTCAGCGGCGAGGCGAGTCGGGCCGACACCCGGTACTACTCCCTGTACGCCATTGGCTTCACCCTACTGATCATTACGCTGATTCTCAACCTGATCAGCCGCGCCTTCATCCGTCGTTTCCGGGAGGTGTACCAGTGACGTCGATCTCCGCCCCACCGGTGAGGATCGCCCTGCCTACCTCGCCGCAACTCCAGCGACGCAAGACGATCGGAGCGATCTGGCAGGCAGTGTTCATCGCCGCGACGGTGTTCGCCGCGCTGGTTCTTGGCACTCTCCTGGTACGGATCTTCGTCCAGGGCGTCGGTGCGCTGGACACAGACCTGTTCACTCAGCGGTTCATCAGCAACGCCGCCATCGAGCGCGGCGAGGCGGGCTACCTGACCGGGATCGTCAGTTCACTCTGGCTGGTCCTCATTGCAGCGCTGTTCAGCATCCCGGTCGGAATCGGAGCGGCGATCTACCTCGAGGAGTACGCGCCGGACAACTGGTTTACCCGCGTCGTCCAGATCAACGTCTCGAATCTCTCCGGGGTGCCGTCGGTCGTCTATGGGTTGCTGGGTCTCGGCGTCCTCGTGAGCTTCTTCGGTAACGACTTCCTTGGTCGGAGCCTATGGGCAGGTGGCATCACCCTGGGGTTGCTGATCCTCCCCGTGATCATCATCGCCTCACAGGAAGCCCTCCGGGCTGTCCCGCTGTCCCTGCGGCAGGGGGCTTTCGCGCTCGGCGCGACACCGTGGCAGGTGACCTGGCATCACGTATTGCCGGCAGCGATGTCCGGCGTCCTCACCGGGACGATCCTCTCGATCTCCCGCGCTCTGGGGGAGACTGCCCCGGTCCTGGTGGCCGGTGCAGCGCTCTTCGTCTCGAACGTCCCGACCAGTCCCGGTGCCACGTACTCACCCCTGCCCATCCAGGTCTTCGACGCGCTGGGTCGCCCCCAGGCTGAGGCCAAGGAGTTCGCGGCCGCCGGGATCATCGTGATGATGACCCTGCTGATCGCCCTTAACCTGATCGCCATCATCCTCCGCGAACGGGCCAGCCGCCGCGTTCGCTGGTAGTCGTCATCCATCACATGGTGCCCGCCCGGCGGGCCTCCAGGGAGTCCAGACATGGCAGCTACAGCGAGTGATCCCGGGACGCGGATCAACGTCCAGACGCGGAGCGCAGGCGACCAGCCGACCCTCAACGCCCCGATCATCACCCTGCGCGACGTGACGATCTCCTACGGGTCGTTCGATGCCGTCGTCGGCGTCTCGTGCGACATCCCCGAGCACCAGATCACGGCGATGATCGGCCCGTCCGGTTGCGGCAAGTCGACCGTCCTCCGGTCCATCAACCGGATGAACGACCTCGTCCAGGGCGCGCGCGTCAAGGGGAAGATCGAGTACCACGGCGTCGACATCAACTCGCCGTCGATCGATCCGGTCGAGGTCCGCAAGCGGATCGGGATGGTGTTCCAGAAGCCGAACCCGTTCCCGAAGTCGATCTCGGAGAACATCACCTGGGGCGCCCAGATCAACGGGTTCAAGGGCAACAAGAAGGAACTCGTCGAGAGCACCCTGCGCCGGGCCGCCCTCTGGGATGAGGTCAAGGACAAGCTGGACCAGAGCGGCCTGTCGCTGTCCGGCGGACAGCAGCAGCGGCTCTGCATCGCCCGCACGCTGGCCGTCAACCCGGACGTGATCCTGATGGACGAGCCGTGCTCGGCGCTGGACCCGATCTCGACGCTCCGGATCGAGGAGTTGATGCGGGACCTGGCCAAGCAGTACACCATCGTGGTGGTGACCCACAACATGCAGCAGGCCGCCCGCGTCTCCGACCAGACGATCTTCTACTCGCTGTCTGAGAAGCGGCAGGGGATGCTGATCGAGGCCAGCCCGACCCAGCAGCTGTTCACCAAGCCACGCGACCAGCGGACCGAGGACTACATCACCGGCCGCTTCGGGTAGATCGCCCTGACCCATCCTGACCAGACGACGACGGGCCCGCACGATACCGTGCGGGCCCGTCGTCTGTGCGGGGTCACCGTCGAGCAGACCCGCTTGGAAGGAACCACGCCGACCGAACCTCGCGGTCCGGCCGGCGTCGCTCCCCCGGGGCGGAAACGCGGCCCGCTACTCCTCGACGCGACCGCTCACCTGGTAGGTGGACAGGGCGCGGACGAAGATGTTGCCGTTCGGGACCCGCTGACCGAGCTGGTTGACCGGGATGTTCTGGACCCACGGCTTGAAGGCGTTGAAGTCCACCCGGAAGCCGATCGGCATGTACCCGACGTCCTCCTGGATGATCCGCTCGCACTGCTTGTAGAGGTCGAGGCGGACCTCCTGGTCGAGTTCGGCCTTGGCCTGGATGGCGAGCCGGTCGAACTCGTCGTTCGCCCATGCCTGGCGCTTGTTGCCCGGGCGGGCTCCGTAGAACATGTCGTAGTAGCCGTTGTCGGCGTCCGGGTAGTCGTACCACCAGCGGACCCAGACCAGCTGAGCCGTGTTGGTGTAGAGCTCGTCGGCGAACTGGTTGAAGGACAGGGCCTGGATCTGGATCGACATCCCCAGTGTCTGCTGGAGCTGATCGATGATGTCGTTGATCATCAGGTTGGAGTTGAACTGCTCCTCGTCGGCCCGCATCAGGACCGTGATCTCGGGCCAGCCCTGGCCGCCCTCATAGGGAGTTCCGACCAGGGCCGCCATGGCAGCCTCCGGGTCGAACGCCTGGATCGCCGCGACTTCCGGCTCCTCGAAGTAGCCGAACACGCCCGGCGGCACCATGCAGGAGGCCGGCTGCAGCAGGCCGTTCGTGATCTGGACCAGGCGGTTGCGGTCGATCGCGTGGCTGATGGCCTTCCGCACCTCGAGGCTGTCGAACGGCGCGACCCCGTTGGACGGCAGGAGCATCCAGATGCCCGGGTAGGCGAACGGGCTGATCTGGGTCGAGAGTTCCGCGTCGGCGGTGAACTGGGGCAGGTCGGCACCGCTGATCGGCGTCCAGTCGAGCCGCTGGTCACCAGAACCGGCCAGGTAGTTGGTAACCAGGTTGGCGCCCGGGACGATCGGGTCGATGGCCCGGGTCAGCGTGATATTGGCGGCGTTCCAGTAGTTGTCGTTCCGCGACATCTCGATGCTGACGCCCTTGTTCCAAACGTCCACCTTGAACGGGCCACTGGTGACGATGGGGATGCCATCCTCGCCCAGCGCCCAGCGCTCGCCGTACTGCTCGACCGAGGGCCGGTGGGCCGGGGAGCAGGCGGTGTAGCCGACCTTCTGGGCGAAGTTGGCCCGCGGCCCCTCGAGCGTGGCGACGAACGTCCAGTCGTCCGGCGCGGCGAACCCGAGATCCTCCTCGGTCGGGACGCGGCCGAGTTCCTCGGAGACGGCACCCGTGCTGAACGCCTCGGCGTTCTTCACGTCGAACATGATGAAGTTGTAGACGTTCTGCGCCGCGGCCCCGAGCGGGGTGGGGGACAGCAGACGGGTGAACGACCAGACGAAGTCATGGGCGGTGACGGGGTCGCCGTTGGACCAGCCCGTGTTGTTCGGGCGGATGTGGAAGGTCCAGACCGAGCCGTCCTCGTTCGGCTCCCAGGACTCGGCCCAGTCGGGAACGGCGTTGCCGTCTGGGTCGAAGGCGAGGAGGCCAGCCCAGCACTCCGGCTCGGCGTTGCAGTAGAGATCGGCGTTGAAGTCAAACGACGAGGGGTCCTCGGAGACCTGGAAGTTGTAGAGGATCTGCTCGGCGTCGAGAACGTAGTCTCCGCGAGCCGTGGTGCCGAGTCCCGGCGTGGCGAGGGGAGTGGCGCCAGGGGTCGCGCCCGGCGTGGCGCCCGGCGTTCCCACGGGGGTCGCATCCTGGGCGCCGGCGGACCGGAGACCGGTGGCTGCCAGCCCGACGGCGGCGGACCCGGCGGCCATGCCCTGCATGAACCGGCGCCGTGTGATGGCGGCCTGGATGCCCTGCTCCTTGAGCTTGGCCAGGATCTCTTCCCGCGTGACCGGACTCGATGACGTGGGTCGCGTCGTGACGTCAGTCATTCCACACTCCTGGGATCGGCTGGCGGTGGCACTGCGCCGTACCGCGCTTCATGACCTTCGCGACTCCGGGACGGTCCCGTCCGCGACGTTGGGCGGCCGCCAGCGGCGGCGGGCTACCCGGAGAGTCCGGCTGACGGATGGCACCTCGCGGTGGGTCCGTCAGCAGCCTGGCCAGCCGCCCGGTCGGGCGGCCGGCGTGAGCGTCTATCGATCACCCTTGACGTCGAGTGCGTCCCGCAACCCGTCGCCGAGGAAGGTGAAGCCGAGCATCGTCAGACCGACGGCCAGCACCGGGAAGAGCAGCATGTGCGGGGCGGTCTGGATGTACCCGGCGACGCTGGCGTCGCCGACCATCTGGCCCCAGGAGGCCTGCGGCGGCATGATGCCGACGCCGACATAACTCAGGGAGGCTTCGGTGAAGATCGCCGTCGGCACGCCGAAGGTCGCCGCGACGATCAGGGGGGTGAGGCTGTTGGGGAGCATGTGGCGGAGGATCAACCGACGCGGGCCGGCCCCGGAGACCTTGGCGGCACTGACGTACTCGGACTCACGTAGGGTGAGGAACTGGCCCCGGAGCAGCCGCGCTTCGGTGACCCAGCCGACCAGACCAATTGCGATGAAGATGTTCTGGAGTCCGGGGCCGAAGAGATTGAGGAAGATCATGACGAGGAGGATCTGGGGGATGGCGTAGACGACGTCGACCATGCGCATCAGCAGCGTGTCGGTCTTCCCGGCGAAGTACCCGGCGAGGGCTCCCACCGTGACGCCGAGGACGAGGATGATCGCCTCGGCGACCAGCCCGACCGTGAGCGACACCCGCGCCCCGTAGACGAGACGGCTGAAGATGTCGCGGCCGTTCTGGTCGAGGCCCATCGGCCACTGCCAGCTCGGCCCCGTCCGGGCGAGCCGGGGATCGACCACCTCCGACTGGCCGTAGGGGGCGATCCATGGCGCGAAGACCGCGAGGAAGGTGAGCGTCGCGACGACGAACAGCCCGATGACGGCGAGCTTGTTCTTCGCCAGCCGGCGGGCCGCGTCGCCCCAGAGGCTGCGCTGCTTCGGGAGCTTGCGTTCCGCCAGACCAGCCAGCCCGACGCCGTCGCCGCCGAGGACGACCTGTCCGTCGGGACTGACCGCCGTCGCTCCGGCTGGGTGTAGCTGCGATTGCGCCATTGAGTGCCCTCGATAGGCCGGGGACCGGCGGTGGTGCGCCGGGCGGGGTCGCTAGTAGCGGATACGGGGGTCGACGAAGCCGTAGACGATGTCGACCAGCAGGTTCATGAGCGCGAGGAAGACCCCGTAGATCAGGACTACCGCGAGAACCATGGGCTGGTCCTTCGCGATGATGCTCTCCACGAAGAAGGGCCCCATGCCGGGGATGTTGAAGACCTTCTCGACGAAGAACGAGCCGGTCGCGACGGCCGCGAAGATTGGACCGATCAGCGTGATCACCGGGAGGAGCGAGTTGCGCATGACATGGCGATAGATGGTCATGCGCTCGCTCAGACCCTTGGCCCGCGCCGTCCGGATGTAATCGGATTTCAGGACGTCGATCATGCTGGAGCGGGTGTACCGGGCGATCTGGGCGAGTGGCGCCGCGCCGAGGGCGACGGTGGGCAGGACCCAGTCACGCCAGCTCGCGAGCCCTCCCACGTTGAACCCGAGATCGATCCCTCGCCCGGGTAACCAGACCGCGAACAGGAGGATGAGCAGGAACCCCATGACGAAGCCAGGCAGGCTGTAGAAGAGGATCGCCACCAGGACGGAGATGTAGTCGACGATGCCGTTCTGGTTGACCGCTGCCAGCACGCCGAGCGAGATCCCGACGACGACCGCGAAGGCGGTGGCCATGGCGCCGAGCTGCAATGAGATCGGGAAGGTTCGGCCGATGATGTCGTTGACCCGCTGGGGGCGGAACTGGAACGACTCGCCAAAGTCGAAGGTGGCGATGTTGCGGAGATAGGTCGCGAACTGGACGGGCAAGGCGTCATTGAGCCCGTAGCGGTCTTCCAGCGCCTCGATCTGCTCGTCGGTGATGGACTGGGTGCCGGCCGAGATGACGCCGGATCCGGGCGTGAATTTGAGAATCAGGAACGTCAGTGCGATCAGAACCAGGACCGTGGGGATGAACCAGAAGACACGGTTGATGACGAAGCGGGACATCGCGGCGGGTCCTTTCCTCGGACGCTCTGATCGGAGACAAACGCCCCATGGCGGCCTGTGCCGCCACCTGGTACCCGACGATTGCCTGCATCAGCGATCGGACCGGTCGATTCTGATTGGAGCCGCGTGAGAGTGGGCGAATCCTAGCGATCAGACGATATGAGTGTCAAGCACAAGTCCCCGCCGGATAGAGCCACTTCGTTCAGGTTCTAGGCAAAATATGGGAGAAACGACCAAATGAGTCCGAAACCTCTACCAAGCTGCACAATGAAACGGGGGTGGGTTTGGCTGTCGCGGCTACTCCAGCCCTGACCGCACTGACCTGGATCGGCCGATTCGGTAGGAAAACGCCGTGAGGCATCCCGCGTCGGGATGCCTCACGCCCCATCCAGTTGTGCGACTTGCCTACGCCTGCCCCGTGCGACGCGGTCCGGTCTCCAGTGCCAAGGCCGCGGCGCCGAACAGCCCGCCGTCATCCCCGAGGGTCGCGTCGACGATCCGGAGGTCCTCCCGCATGGCGTGGAAGCAGTGGGAGCTGACGATCTCGCGGGCGGGCTGGAGCAGGTGGTCGCCCACCCGTGCGACGCCGCCGCCGATCACGACGAGTTCCGGGTTGAAGATGTTCGTCAGCGTCCCGATCGCCACGCCGAGTGCCCGGCCGGCCCGCGCGAGCAGCGTCCGGGCCACCTCGTCGCCGGCGCGGGCCGCGACGGCGATGGTCCCGGCGTGGATCGAACCGCCCTCGGCCGCGCGGCGGATGGCCTCCCCATCGGCCGTCGTCGCGACCATCTCACCCTCACGGGCGATCGCCCAGCCCGCGACGTAAGCCTCCAGGCAGCCGATCCCGCCGCAGGTGCAGCGCGGGCCGTCCATCGCGACGCACATGTGGCCGAGCTCGGCCCCTAGGCCCCGGACCCCATCGACGAGGTGCCCGCCACTGATCACCGCCCCGCCGACGCCGGTCCCGATGCCGAGGTAGATGACGTCGGTCCGGCCCCGGGCGGCACCGAAGGCGACCTCGCCCAGCCCGGCGCAATTGGCGTCGTTGGCGGTCACGGTCGGCCGCCCGGTGAGCTGCTCGATCCGCGGCCCGAGCGGGACGTTCCGCCAGCCGGGCAGGTTGGGGGTGAAGTAGACGACCCCCTCCCGCGGGTTGATCGGACCGGGCGACGCGATGCCGACCGGCGCGTCCGGCGGGAGGCCCGCGTCGGCGGCGACCGACTGGATCAGCTTCGCCATCCGCTCAAGGACGGAGTCCGGGCCGAGCTCGGCTGCGGTCGGGGCATGCTGCCGGTGCGACAGGGAACCGTCCGTCCCGACGACGGCGACGCGGAGATTGGTCCCGCCCAGGTCGACGGCCAGGACCTGCCGGTGCCGCTGCGTTGACGACTGCGTCGTTGCCACCATCGGTCGCTGTCTCCGGTCGTGTGGGACGTCGGGTCGGGTGTCAGAGGATGAAGTCGCTCAGGTCCTCGTCACGGGCGATCTGGCCGATCCGGCCCTCGACGAAGGCGCGGTCGATCGAGACGCTCTCACCACTGCGGGCGGGGGCATCGAACGACAGTTCCTCCAGCACCTTCTCCATGATCGTATGGAGGCGACGGGCACCGATGTCCTCGCTCGTCGCGTTCACCTGCGTCGCGGTCCGCGCCATCTCGCGCAGACCCTCCTCGGCGAAGTCGATCGTCAGCCCCTCGGTCCCGATGAGGGCGACGTACTGCTTGCTGAGCGCGTTGTCCGGCTCGGTCAGGATCCGGAAGAGATCCTCCTCGCTCAGGCTCTTGAGTTCGACGCGGATCGGGAAGCGGCCCTGGAGCTCGGGGATCAGGTCCGACGGACGGCTGTTGTGGAAGGCACCGGCGGCGATGAACAGGACGTGGTCGGTCCGGACGGGACCGTACCGTGTCATGACCACGGAGCCCTCAACGATGGGGAGCAGGTCGCGCTGGACCCCCGCGCCGGAGACCTCGCCGCCGTACTCGCCGTCGCTGCTGATCGTCTTGTCCAGCTCGTCGATGAAGACGACGGCGGCGTCCTCGACGCGGCGGACGGCTGTCTCGACGACGGAGTCGAAGTCGACCAGCCGGTTGGCCTCCTGCTGCGTCAGGATGCGGCGGGCCTCCCGGACGGAGACCTTGCGCCGCATCGGCCGGCGGGGGAGGAAGCCGTCGAGGAAGTCGGCGAAGGTGTCCTGGAAGTCGTCCTGCGACATCCCGTTGAAGACGTCGAGGGGATTGGATTCCTCGTAGCCCTCGTCCTCCAGTTCGATCTCGACCGTCTCCTCCTCGATCGCCTGCTGGTCGAGCAACTGGAGCAGCCGTTTCCGTTCCCGCTTGCGCCGGCGCTCGGCGGTAGGATCGACCTGCGGTGCGGCATCGCCGTCCTCCTCGGCGCCGTCGCCATCGCCCGGCTTCGACCGGCCGTTCCGGGTCCGGCCGTCTCGCTTCTCCAGGTGCTGGGACGTGAGGATGTCCGCCAGGCGCTGGACGGCAGCCGTCGTGGCCTCCTCCTTGACCTGCTCCATCCGCTGGTCATGGACGTTCGAGATCGCGACCTCGACGAGATCGCGGACGATCGACTCGACGTCCCGCCCGACGTAGCCAACCTCGGTGAACTTGGTCGCCTCGACCTTGATGAACGGCGCGTTGATCAGCTTGGCCACGCGGCGGGCGATCTCGGTCTTGCCGACGCCGGTCGGGCCGATCATGAGGATGTTCTTGGGCTGGATCTCCTGCCGCATCTCCTCCGGCAGGAGCTGGCGGCGGTAACGATTGCGGAGGGCGACCGCCACGGCGCGCTTGGCGTCGTTCTGCCCGATGATGTACCGGTCGAGTTCGGCGACGATCTGGATCGGCGTCAGGTTCTCGAGCGCCGTCGTGGACGACGGTGGGTCACCGGCCGCGCGGGTCGTCGGGCTGGCACCAGTCGGCCGGGGCTGCTTCTCGGCCATCAGTGCTCCTCCCCATCGGGTCCGTCATGCGGGCCGCTGTCCGGTCCATCGTGCCCCGGCTCGTCGTCCTCGTCCTCGTCGTCCCCACTGGCGGTGTCGGGCTGGGGACCGGCGACGGGACCGGGCGCCATCTGGTCGATGGGCGTGCCGGGCTCGTCCGGCTGATCCTCGCTGGTCGCGGCGTCGACCGCCGCCGGGATCGAGACGACCATGAACTCATGGTTGGTGTAGATGCACATGTCGGCCGCGATCGTCATCGCCCGCTCGACGATCTCCCTCGCGGGCAGCTCGGTCGACTGCATGAGCGCCTTGGCGGCCGCCATCGCGTAGGGCGAGCCGGAACCGATCGACAGCACCTCGTCGTCCGGTTCGATCACGTCGCCCGTCCCCGAGATGAGGAGCAGCGATTCGGTGTCGGCGACCAGGATCTCGGCCTCCAGCCGGCGGAGGTAGCGATCGGAGCGCCACTCCTTCGCCAGCTCGACCGACGCCCGCCGGAGGTTGCCGTCCCACTCCTTGAGCTGCTGCTCGAACTTGCCCAGCAGGGTCATGGCGTCGGCGACGGCACCCGCGAAACCGACCAGGACGGTGCCCTCCGACATCGTGCGGATCTTGCGGGCCCCCTGCTTGAGGACCATGTCGCCCTGGGTCACCTGGCCGTCGCCCGCGATCGCGACCTCGCCGTTCCGGCGGACGCCGAGGATGGTCGTCGAGCGTCGCCTGGGAGTGAAACTGTCCGTCACGGTCGCAACTCGTCCGTTCTGATTGCCTGAGGTCGCCAAGAGGGCCGCCGGATCGTCTGATTCGGCGTCACAGTGTACCGCTTTCCGGGCCATACGTGGGTCCGTCGGTGCGTCGCCGCACCCTCGGCCATCCGGCGACGGATGGTATAATTTGGCGAACGTACGCGGAGTTCCGATAGGCGAGCGGGATGGATTCGAGTGATGGTCGCAACCAGCAATCAGGCGTCCCAGCAGCGGGTCGACGAGCTCCGGTCCACGATCGACCGCCTCAACCATGCCTACTACATCCTGGACCAGCCGGAAGCGACCGACGACGAGTACGACCGGCTGATGAACGAGTTGCGATCCATCGAGGCCGAGCACCCCGAACTGGTCTCGCCGGAGTCCCCGACACAACGGGTCGGGACGGTGCTGGATGGCGGGTTCGCGGAGGTCCGGCACCCGGTCCAGTTGATGTCGCTGAGCAACGTCTACGACCACGACGAACTCGTCGCCTGGTCGCAGCGGGCGCAGCGGTTCGCGGGCGGCGCCGAGTTGACCTGGGTGACGGAGGCCAAGATCGACGGGCTGGCCCTGGCGCTGACCTACATCGATGGGCGGCTGGACCACGCCGCGACGCGGGGCGACGGCTCGGTCGGCGAGGACGTGACGGGGAACGTCCGGACGATCCGGAGTATCCCGGTCCGCCTGCGGGCCATCGATGGGGAACCGGCGCCCAGTCGCGTCGAGATCCGGGGCGAGGCGTACATCGCCCGGAACGACTTCGCCCGCCTGAATGAGGGCCTGATCGAGCAGGGCGCGCGGCCATTCATGAATCCCCGCAACGCCGCGGCGGGCTCGCTCCGGCAAAAGGACCCGTCAGTGACGGCGCGCCGGCCGCTGCGTTTCATCGCCTACCAGGTCGGCTACGTCGAGAGTGGCCCGGTGCTGTCGTCGCACCACGCGGCGCTGGACTGGATGCGCGCCTGCGGGTTCGACGCCTCGCCGGGCTATGAGACCCACGTGGACATCGCGTCCGTATGGGCCGCGGCCGAGCGATGGCAGGCACGCCGCCACGAGCTCTCCTTCGAGGCGGACGGGGTCGTCGTCAAGGTCGACGATCTCGACCAGCAGCACGAGATCGGCTTCGTGGCCCGGGAGCCACGCTGGGCGACCGCCTACAAGTTCCCGGCGCTCCAGACAACGACCATTCTCCGCGACATCACGGTCAACGTCGGCCGGACGGGCAGCCTGAATCCGCTGGCGCACCTCGAGCCGGTGCAGATCGGCGGTGTGACCGTCAGCCGGGCGACCCTCCACAATGAGGACCTGATCGCCAGTCTCGACCTGCGCATCGGCGACACCGTCATCGTCCAGCGAGCCGGGGACGTCATCCCGCAGATCGTCAGTGTCTTGCCCGAGCGCCGGACAGGAAGCGAGATCCCCTGGCGGATGCCCGATGTCTGCCCGGTCTGCGGCTCCCCCGCTATCCGGAAAGAGGGGGAGTCGGCCCGGTACTGCTCGAACCCCGAGTGCCCGGAGCGGCTCCGGCAGGAGTTACTGCACTTCGTCAGCCGGGGCGCGATGGACATCTCCGGCCTGGGCGACAAGCTGATCACCCGCTTCATCGAGTTGGGGATGATCCACGACGCGTCAGACATCTACGCGCTGGACTGGGACCGGATCGGGCAGCTGGAGCGGCTGGGCGAGAAGAGCGCCACCAAGCTCCGGGATGCGGTCGAAGGCAGCAAGATGCGGCCGCTGCAGCGGCTGATCTTCGCGCTTGGCATCATCCACGTCGGAGAGCGGGCGGCCCGGCTCCTGGCCGAGCGGTTCGGCTCGCTCGACTCGCTGTCGAAGGCCACCGCTGACGAGATTGCCGCCATTGGCGGGATCGGCAAGGTCCTGGAGGACAGCATCGTCGCCTGGTTCG
>CADCWK010000372.1 GCA_902806375.1 uncultured Thermomicrobiales bacterium | reverse complement strand
GTGGCTGGGTGCCGGTCGGACCGAGCGCGATCGCCTTCGACGGGCTGGCGACCCCCCGCGAGATGACCCGGAATGACATCGCCCGAACGGTCGCCGATTTCGCCGCCGCCGCCCGCCGGGCGTTGGAGGCCGGGTTCCAGGCTGTCGAGATCCACGGCGCCCATGGTTACCTCGTCCACGAGTTCCTCTCGCCGGTGAGCAACCAGCGGACCGACCGCTACGGCGGCTCGTTCGAGAACCGGATCCGCTTCGCGCTGGAGGTCACCGATGCGGTCCGGGCCGTCTGGCCCGATCACCTGCCGGTGCTGTTCCGTATCTCCGCCACCGACTGGCTGGCCGAGTCCGGTGACGGGCGCCCGAGCTGGACCGCCGACGAGACCGTCCAGCTGGCCCGTGAGCTGATCGGCCACGGGGTCGACCTGATCGACACGTCCAGCGGTGGCAACGTCGCCAACGCCGGCATCCCGCTCCGACCCGGCTACCAGGTCCCGTTCGCCGCCCGCATCCGGGCCGAGACCGCCATGCCGTCCGGGGCGGTCGGCCTCATCACCGAGCCCGCCCAGGCCGAGGCGATCCTGGCCAACGGCGAGGCCGACGTGATCCTGCTCGGCCGCGAATTCCTTCGTGACCCCTACTTCCCGCGTCGCGTCGCCCGTGAGCTCGGGTACGAGATCCCGGACCGCCCATCCCAGTACGGCCGGGCATGACCCGAGGGGATCTATCCCTCCGCGTGCGTCTCCGTCGTCCCTCCCTACCCGACCGGGGAGGAATTTCTCGCGCGCCGTAAGAGGCGCCACTCGCCGGGTAGCCCGCTCTGCCTCGACTGGCAGCGCCCGACCTCCACATCGGCCCTTGCTTCGGGGAGGGACTCGGCTGTCGGCGTTCCGTCCGATTCGCCACGCGTCGCACGGCCTGCTCTGGACGGGCGCGAACCAGGTGATACGATCTCCCGCATCAGAACGTGTCGCATCCGTCCCCGTCCGCCGTCGCGCGAGCCCACCGCCGGGTTCACGCGCCGGCGTCGCCGTGCCCGTCGTCCGGGAGCATGCAGAGGGCTGAAGTGGGCTCATCAGCGATCGGAGCGGACGTGCCGGCTCCGGCACCCGACACCCCATCCGCCCGGCGCCGACCGCCGCTGGCGCCGTTCCGCGACCGGCTCCGGCGGACGTCGCCCATCCTCGCCTTCCCCGCCGCGCTGGTCATCCTCGGACTGACCTTCGGGTCGGTCGACATCATCACGCCCGCCCTGCCGACCGTCCGGGACGCGCTCGGGATGAACGGGACGACGGCCGGCCTCATCATCTCGCTGTTCTACATCGGCCGGCTGATCATGAGCGTCCCGGCCGGGATCATGGTCGACCGGTACGGAGCGCCCATCGTCGCGGCCGCCGGCGGGCTGATCATGGCGACCGGATCCGTGCTGGCGGCGGTCTCGACGGCTGACCTCGTGCTGCTCTCCGCCCGGGTCATCCAGGGGTTCGCCCTGGCGATGCTGATCTCGTCCTTCATGCTCTCCGTGGTCCGCGCCCGGCCCGGCCGCGGGGTCGCCCTGATGATCATCAACGTCGGCGCCGGCCTCGGGACGGTCTGCGGGCTGATCGCCTCGGGGGTCCTGACCAGCGCATTCAGTTGGGCCGCCGTGTTCTGGGCCGTCGCACTCCTGTCGGTGGCGATCATCGCCGTCGCGCTGATCTCCCCGCGCCGCCGGGGCCTCGCGACCCACCCGGCCAACACGCTCGACCCGGCGATCGTCGACCAGAACCATGCGCCGCTCCGGACCCTGCTCGCACCCATCGGACTGAACCTGATCATCCAGGGTGCCTACGGCGTCTTCCAGGTCGCCTTCCCGCTCTACGCCGCCTGGCGCTTCGACGCCAGCGGCAGCGAGATCGGGACGCTGCTGCTGGTCACGACCGGCACCCACATCGCCTGCTCGGTCATCACCGGTCGGC
Organism: uncultured Thermomicrobiales bacterium; assembly: GCA_902806375.1. GTDB lineage: Bacteria > Chloroflexota > Chloroflexia > Thermomicrobiales > UBA6265 > CADCWK01. The sequence continues at coordinate 901 of CADCWK010000372.1, read as the reverse complement.
TGATCCACCGGCACGGCGCGGCGATCGTGATCCCCTTCGGGATGGCGATCGGCGCCGTCTGCCTGGTGGGGATGCTGTTCATGCCGTCGCCGCTCTGGCTGGTGCCATGGCTCGCGCCCTACGCCGGCGGCATGGTCGCCTGCAACATCGCGGCGCAGGACCTGCTGCTCGGCATGGCGGGACGGGGGCCCCGGGCCGTCACGCTGGCCCGGTTCTCGACCGACCTCGCCCAGGTCGTCGGGCCGTTCCTCGTCGGCGTCATCATCGACCTGGCCGGGTTCCGCCCCCCGATCGCGATCATGGCCGGGCTGCTCGCCCTCGGCGTGACGATCGCCGTCCGGGTCGTGATCCGCGAGACTCGCCACGCGGCGTCCCTGTCCCCGGTGACGCTGTCCGGCACGGTCTGACCAGAAGGGCCAACCATGCACTGCCAGCGCTGCGGCCAGCCGACCGAACCCCGAGAGGTCGGGGGACGCAGCCGGCCCGTCTGTCCCGCCTGCGGCACGGTGACGTACCAGGACCCGAAGCTGGCCGCCTGCGTCGTGATCCTGAGACGGAACGCCGGCCGCACCGAAGTGCTGCTCGGGCGACGGGGAGCCGGCACCCGCAACCCGGGCACATGGTCGTTCCCGGCGGGGTTCATCGACCGTGGCGAGCACGTCGAGGACGCGGCCGTCCGGGAAGTCCGGGAGGAGACCGGGCTCACGATTACGCTCGGTACACTCCTTGGAGTCTGGTCAGCGACGGGCGAGAGCACGGTCCTCCTGGCCTGGCTGGCGGCGACCGTGACGGGGACCGCGATAGCGGCCGACGACCTGTTCAGCGTCGCCTGGTTCCGTACCGATGACCCGCCGGACCTCGGTTTCGCGCATGACCGCGACATCCTCCAGCGGGCACTCAC
>CADCWK010000371.1 GCA_902806375.1 uncultured Thermomicrobiales bacterium | reverse complement strand
CCCCAAGCGAACTGCCCCGTCGATCGACCAGCCAGCCAAAGGTCGGCCCGGCGACGAGGAACGCCGCCGCTGAGATCGTGTAGGTCAGCCCCGTCTCCGCGGCGGTCAGCCCGCCGTACTCCGTCGCCAGGACCGGGAAGATACCGTGGACCATGTAGGCACTGGTCGTCACGAGCATCGCGACCAAGATCCGGCCGCCGTGCGCGTCGACGATCGCCCTGGCGATCCAGAGCCCGAGTCCGGTCCCCGGGAGGTCGTCGTGCTCCTCCAGCCGGACGAACGGTTCGAAGATGCGGCCCAGTTGCCCCGGGTCGATCCCGGCGCCCTCGTCGCGGACGCTCATCGTCACCCCACCGGCGGCAGCGGCGACACGGACGGTCACGACCCCGCCGTCGGGCGAGTACTTGCAGGCGTTGGAGACGAGGTTGCCGAGCAGCTGATCGATGCGGTCACGGTCCCAGGAGCCCATCAGCCGGGCAGGCGCGTCGAGCATCAGCCGGTGGCGCTGGCTCGTGACACTCTGCCGGTCGACGATCTGGCGAACGACCTCGATCAGGTCCATCGTTACCGGGCGAATGGTGAAGCGGTCCGATCCGATCGCCGAGGCGTCGCGGAGATCGTCCAGCAGCCGCTCCATCTGGTGGACGCCGCCGTTGATGGCCCGTGTCGCCACGCGCTCCTCGTCGGACTCCGTCCGGTAGCCCTGCCAGGACAGCATCTCCATGCCGGCGCGGACGTTGCTCATCGCGCCGGCCAGATCGTGGGCGACCATCCCGATGAACATCTGGAACCGGACCCGGTCGTCGGCCTCCCGCGGGGCGAGCCGGCCGATCTGTTCCCGCTGGCTGGCGAACCGGACGGCGAGGTAGCCGCCGATCAGCATGCCGAGCAGCCCGAACGGCCAGACCGCCAGGGGACGGTTCTCGATCAGCGCGCTGACGAGGTAGAGGGCCGACGCGACCACGGCCGTCGCCGCCACGAGCCGCGGTCGCCAGGAGTGGCACGCCACGAGGACCGGGAGCAGATACAGCGACGAGACGATGTGGTTGCCGGGCAGCACCCGGAAGTTGATCAGGATCGCCGCGAGGAATCCGACGACGACGATGACGAGCATTCGTCGGGAGATCACACTCCATCTCCCCGTCTGGCAGACCGTCGTGGTTCGGCGGAGGAACACCGCGCCGGAGCGGTTCCGGGCGTCGTGTTAATAGAGTCATCAAAGCTCAGAAAAGATACGGGACGTTGAAGTGATGCCCGGCGAGCGCCCGCGGTCCCGGTCGGTCGAGCCCGGTACGGACCCAGGCGACGTGCGCGGGGCAGGCGGCGGGGCATACTGGCCACCATCCGGCCGGTCCCGGTTCGACCGGTCCAGCGACGAGCCGTTTCGACCCATCTACGTCCGAGGGAGCACCGTCCGTGTCACGACCGACCTACCCGACCCTGATCCAGCTGCCGGCCCAGCTCACCGGTGAGCGCGTCACGCTGCGCCCACTGACCCCCGCCGACGGCCCGCAGATGCTGGAAGCGATCGACGAGTCGCGCCCGGAGCTGGACGCCTGGATGGCCTGGCCGCCGGGTATGCGGACACAGGACGACGCGGTCGACTACTGCATCCGGATGGCGGCGGAGTGGATCCGGCGCGATTCGCTCAACGTCGGCGTCTTCGAGACGGCCACCGGACGGTATCTCGGTGGGACCGGCTTCCACACGGTCAACTGGAGGCTGCGCTCCTTCGAGATCGGCTACTGGCTCCGGACGTCGGCGGCCGGCCACGGGTACATGACGGAGGCCGTCCGGTTGCTCGTGACGCTGGCGTTCGAGCAGCTCGCCGGGCGCCGCCTGACGATCCTGTGCGATCGCCTCAACCTGCGCAGCCGCGCGATCCCCGAGCGGCTGGGCTTCGTGCTGGAGGGCACCCTCCGGAAGGATTCCATCACTCCGGGCGGCGATGTCCGCGATACGATGGTCTGGGCGATGACCGATGACGACTACCGGGAGTTCATTTCTCGTCAGTAGCACGGCCAGCATCGCTGAGCGGCAGAGGGGAACGAACGGAGCAGCCATGTCCGACTACCAGCGTCTCCTCTGGCCACTGCCCGACGCCCTCCATGGCGAACGCGTCATGCTTCGCTCGTTGCGTCCCACGGATGGTGGAGCCATGGCCATAGCGATCGACGAATCACGTCTGGAACTCTCGCCATTTCTGCCCTGGCAGAAAGTAATGCGGACGGACGACGACGCGATAGCATTCTGCACCCGGGAAGCGGCCCGCTGGCTGCTCCGCGAACATCTCACGTTCGGTGTCTTCGATCGCATCGGAGGCGGCTACCTGGGCGGGATCGACCTGAAGATCCGCGACTGGGAACTTCGCTCCTTCGAAACCGGTTATTGGCTCCGCACGTCGGTGACCGGACAGGGACTGATGACCGAGGCCGTCCGGGTGCTCATCCGATTCGCGTTCGAAGAGATGGCAGCGCGACGACTGGTAATTACCTGTGACTCGACCAACTCCGGCAGCGCAGCGATCCCCACGCGGCTCGGCATCCCGCAGGAGGCCCATCTTCGCAAGGACCGTCTTGGTCCTGACGGTACTCTGCATGACACGCTGCTATTTGCGCTGACTGACGACGACTACCGTGCCGGACAGGGACAGGCTCCGTAGCTAGACTTCGAGTCATCGCCCAGCAGGACTCACCTGACATCAGTGCCGGCCATCCAGACGTTCGTCAAGGAGATCGCCATGATCCAGCACATCGTCCTGTTACAGCCTCGGCCGGACAGCACACCGGAGACGCTGGAGACGGCACGGCAGGCGATCCTTGCCCTGCCGGGGCAGATCGACGGTATCGAGTCG
>CADCWK010000370.1 GCA_902806375.1 uncultured Thermomicrobiales bacterium | reverse complement strand
ATCATCTCGCGCCAGGTGGGGTCGTGCTGGTCGAACCGTGGTTTCCGCCCGACGTGTGGGATGACGGCAGGCAGGGTCTCGATGTCGTCGATGAGCCGGACCTGAAGCTGGCTCGGCTGGCGACCAGTGGCCGGGACGGTGACGTCTCCCTGCTGGACTTCGACTTCCTGGTCGGCGCCGGCGGGAGGGTCGAGCGCTTCTCCGAACGCCACGTCATGGGTCTGTTCACTGACCGGCAGATGCGGGCGGCGTTCACGGCCGCCGGTCTGGCCGTGGAGCGCGACGCCGACTACCCGACCGGGCGCGGCCTCTACGTCGGGCAGCGACCGGACGGCGGAGGGGTCATGCCTGGTGCCGGAGGATCCGGGCCCAGCGGGCCGGGATCGCTGGCCCGGTGATCCGGCCACCCTCGACATGGGCGGTCACAGACGGGTCGAGGGCGTCGGTCAGCACGGACCCATCGGGCAGGCTGGTCGTGACATCCAGTGGGGCGGGCCCGGCGGCCGCGTTGATCGCGACCACGACCGTCTCACCGTCCGCCTGCCGGGCGAAGGCGAGCTGCTCCGGGGCGACGTGCAGTTGCCGGTAGTCGCCGCTTCGGAGTGCGACCGATCCGTGGCGGATCGCCGCCAGCCGACCGATCTCCCTGGCGAGCTGCGGGTGCGGCATCGCCGACTCGTCGACCGGCCATCCCAGGGCCGGGCGGAGTGGGGCGTCGTCGCCGTCCCGCTTCTCGCCGGAGATGCCCCACTCGCTGCCGTAGTAGATCGCCGGCACGCCCGGCATGGTGAACAGGAGAGCGTGGAGCGGGTAGAGATGGGCCGGCTCCCGCAGCAACGACGCGATCCGGTTGACGTCGTGGTTGTCGGCGAAGGCATAGAGGGGCAGATCCTGGTAGATGCCACCCTCGCCGAACTGGCGGTTCAGGGCGTAGCCGATCTCGTGCAGGTTCGCGTCGTTGAAGCTGGAGTACAGACCCTTCCAGGCCTCGTAATTGGTCGTGGCGTCCAGCATCCCGGGGCCGGTCCAGTCCCGGTAGTCGCCGTGGATGACCTCCCCGAGGAGCCACGCGTCGGGCGCGACCTCCCGGACGACGGCGGCGAGGTCGCGCTGGAAGTCGCGGTCGAGGACGTCGGCGGCGTCCAGCCGCAGCCCGTCGATCCCGAACTCGTCGAACCACTGCCGGGTGGCGGCGAACAGGTGCTCCCGGACATCGTGATTGGCGACGTTCAGCTTGACGAGGTCGAGGACGCCGTTCCAGCCGTGGTAGGTGAACGGGTCGCCGAGCGGGCTGCGCTGGGCGAAGTCGACCCCGACGAACCAGTCACGGTACCGGGATCGCTCGCCGTGTTCGCGGAGGTCGCGGAAGGCGAAGTGGTCACGACCGACGTGGTTGTAGACGGCATCGAGGATCACCCGGATGCCGTTGGCGTGGAAGTGCGCCACGAGGTCCCGCAGGTCGTCGTTGGTCCCGAGTCGCCGGTCGACGGTGAAGTAGTCGATCGTGTCGTACCCGTGCCGCGCGGACTCGAAGACCGGGCCGAGGTAGACGGCGTTCACACCCAGGGCCTGGAGATGACCGGTCCACGCGGTCAGCCGTGGCAGCCGGTGGACCGGATCGCCCTGCATGTCGTTGGACGCGGGCGCGCCGAGCATCCCGAGCGGGTAGATGTGATAGAAGACCGCGTCGCGGGCCCATGACGTCATGACCGTACTCCCTGAGTGATACATACCGTTAGGTACACAGAAGCCGAACAGCGGCGGGGTGGGGACGTGATCCGGCGGGGGACTGGGGTGAGCATGGTGTCAGGAGTGAATCCCGTAGGAGAAGTGCTGCACCGTCTGCCAGACGGCGTGATCGTCCAGGGGGACCCGCTCGTCGAAGGAGAGCGCGATCCGTCCGTTGATGGCGCCGATCAGGGTGCTGGCGTAGACCCGCTCGCGGCCGCGCATGTTGCCGTTGCGTGCGCTGGCCGACGCGAAGAGCTCCCGCAGGATCCGGTGCTGGCGCTGGATGTACGCACGGACGATCGTGACCGCTTCGTTGTCGGGCGAACCGAAACAGGACGCGAGGTAGATGCGGTAGAGAGCAGTGTGGGAGCGGGCGAACGTGAAGCACACCTCGACGATCCGCTGCAGGCGACCGGTGAGGCTCTCGTCGACCGCCGCCGCCCGGTCGAGGTCGACCAGGAACGGCTCGAAGCGTTCCGCGAAGAGGGTGCTCAGGACACCGGCCTTGCTCCCGAAGTAGTGGTAGAGGGTTGGCTTCGTCACCCCGGCGGCCGTGACGATCTCCTGCACCCCGATCGCGTCGTAACCGCTCCGTGCGAAGAGAGCCTCCGCCCGGTCGAGGATGATCGTCCGGTTGTCCCTGCCGCCGCCGCCGTCCAATAAGGCTCCCTCTCCGACGACACCGGCAGACCAGCGGGTAGTATACCGATGGGTATAGCATCAGGCAAGGTCCCGTCCGGGCGGGATGGGGAGCGACGCGCGCTGGTCGACCGGAGTCCGGCCGTCGGACACGTGATCGCCACGCGCCACCACGGTACCGCGCGAACCCGGGTACCGGCCCGATCCCGCTGACGGTCGGGTGTCGCGATCCTGTGCCGCTCGCCGGGGCTGACCGCTCCGGTGTCACGGTGCTGAACCGCACCGTGCGTCGCATATCCGGTTCGTCAGGACAGCAGCGCCATCGGGTCGCGTCGCCGGAGGGCGGCGATCAGGCGACCGTCACCGATCGCGGCCAGCGTGACCTCGCGCTCGCGACCATCCAGCCCGGCCAGCTCGGTGTTGGCCAGCCACCCGAAGACGCCCGCCAGTTGCCGGACGAGCGCCAGCCCATAGTCGCGGGCCAGCC
>CADCWK010000369.1 GCA_902806375.1 uncultured Thermomicrobiales bacterium | reverse complement strand
ACCTGGTCCGCTGTCAGGTGCCGCTCGCCGCCGGCCGTCAACGTGACGGTGAGTGTCTTCGGCCCGGTGAAGCGCGCCTGGCCGTCGATGGCGTCCAGACCCTCGGTGCCATGGACGCTGCGCTCGCTGCCGCCCCGGAAGCTGTCCACGACGGTCTGCTTGCGGCGCTTGATGACCTGCTGGTCGACGGTGACGGGCCCGGTCTGGATCCCGTAGTCCGCGGCGCGCCGGGCAAGATAGGCGACCTGGCCGGACGCGATCATGGTCTTGGTCGGCGTACACCCGATGTTGACGCACGTCCCGCCGTAGTGCTTCCGCTCGATGATCGCCGTCCGCTTGCCGGCGGCGGCGAGGGCCGACGACAGCGGTCCTCCGCCCTGCCCGGCGCCGATCACGATCGCGTCATAGTGGTCCGCTGTGCTCATCGTCTCTCCCTGGTTATCCGGTCTCGCCGGTCATGCGCGTATCGCCCATCTCAGCGAGGCGGCTTCGATGCGTCACTGGAACGGCAACCCGTGGGCCACAGATCGACCGTCTCTGGACGCCGACACGCCCAAACGGCCCACCCCTAGGGACATCTCACTGGCACCTAGGCGTCCCAGGTCGCTTCGAGGACGCGGACCCAGTTCCCGTGGGCGATCTTCGCCAGCGCCGCGTCGTCGTAGCCGCGGTCGCGCAGGGCATCGATCAGGCGGGGCAGTCCGGCCGCGTCGCCGATGTCATCCGGCATCGTCGCGCCGTCGAAGTCCGACCCCAGCCCGACCCGGTCGATCCCGACGGCCTCGACCATGGCGTCGACGTGGTCGGCCATCACCGACAGCGGGACGTCAGAGCCCCGGCCACCGTCCGGCCGGAGGAAGCCGACGTGGAAGTTCAGGCCGACGAGCCCGTTGGAGTCGCGGATCGCGTCCAGCTGCTTCGCGGTCAGGTTCCGGGTCGACGGCGAGATCGCGTGGACGTTGCTGTGCGACGCGACGATCGGGTCGTCGGTGATCGCCGCGAGATCCCAGAAACCCTGCTCGTTGAGGTGGGACACATCGAGCATGATCCCGAGCCGGTTGCAGGCCCGGACCAGGTCCTTGCCCGCGTCGGTCAGGCCCGGACCGGTGTCCGGCGACTCGCCGAACGCGAAGGGGACACCGTGGCCGAAGATGTTCGACCGGGACCAGACCGGTCCGATCGACCGCAGCCCGGCAGCGTGGAAGACCTCCAGCGCGTCGAGGTCGGCGTCGATCGGCTCGGCTCCCTCGATATGCAGTTCGATCGCGAACGTCCCGTCGGCCAGGCACTGGCGCAGCTCGGCGGCGGTCGTCACGATCCGGGCCGCCCCGTCCGAAGCGGCCACGATCCGGCGCAGACGGGCCAGTTCCTCGATGGCGTAGTGCTCGGCGAACGCCTGGGTCAGCTCGGGCGAGGCCGTGATGACACCGCGCTCCGTGTCGCCGGGCCGCTCGCCAGGATCGGAGACGAAGACCGCGAAGATCCCGCCGGCCAGGCCGCCCTCCCGCGCCCGCGGGAAGTCGATGTGCCCCTCCTCCGACCGGGTGAAGAAGTCCCGACCCGTCGAGCGCAGGCTGAGAACGGTGTCGTTATGTCCATCGAAGACCGGGATCGGGGGATGGGCGGTCGTCATTGACGGGATCCTCTCTGGTCTGCGCCGTCCAGGGTACCGGGGCCGAAGCCACCGGCTGAACGACACTGCATTCGTTGACACGTGTGAACGGGAACGCCCCAGTGCCCAGGCGTTGGAGGAAGGGCACCCTCGGATCCAATGTCGTTGAGCCGGACCCTTCAGGGCCGGGCCACGGCCGAATGCGTGTGGTCGTCTGTCACTCCGCCGTGACGGCCACGCCCTGCAGACCCAGCCGGTCCGCCGACTCGCGCAGCGCGTCGATCACGTCCTGCATGATGTCATCCAGTGGCCGGTCCAGGAGCACGGCGCCCTCGCGGATGTCGTCGCGGCTGACCTTGGCGGCGAACGCCTTGTCCTTCATCTTCTTCTTGACGGAGCTGACCTGGACGGTGTGGATGCTCTTGTCCGGCCGGACGAGGGCGACAGCCGTCACGAAGCCGCTGAGTTCGTCCACGGCCCGGAGCGTCCGCTCCATGGTGGACACGGGCTCGACGCCGGTGTAGTCGGCGTGGGTCAGGATGGCCCGGGTCACTTCCTCGCCCCACCCCTGCTCTCGCAGATAGCGGACACCGACGTACGGGTGGCCCTCCTCGCCGGCGTCCATGTCCGGGTAGCGCTCGAAGTCCAGGTCGTGGAGCAGCCCGACCGCCACCCAGAGGTCCTCGTCGGCGCCGTCGCGCCGCGCGAAGTACCCCATGCAGGCGGCGACCGCCTCGCAGTGCTTGCGGAGGCTGTCGGTCTGCACCCACTCGTGCAGGATCTCCCGAGCCTTCGGGGTGTACGGGGCCGTGACAGTCCGCTCTGTGGTCAGGTCGCTCACGCCGATCCTCTCTGGTTGGCCGATCGCACGGGACCGCGCTAGTGTACCGTCCGATCGCGCCACGGTCGCCGGCGTGCAGCGGCCCTTCGCCAGGCGGGCCCGCGGTCGCGCTGACCGTCGAAGGAGACCTCCGTGTCCCACGATGTCGAACTCCGGGACGTCACGAAGCGGTACGGCGCGGTCCTCGCCCTCGACGGCCTCACGCTCGATGTCCGGCAGGGCGAGTTCCTGTCCCTGCTCGGGCCGTCCGGCTGCGGCAAGTCGACCACGCTCCGGCTCATCGGAGGCTTCCTCTCGCCGGACCGTGGCACGATCACCCTCCGGGGCCGGGCGGTCGCGGATATCCCGGCTCATGCCCGCGAGACCGCGACGGTCTTCCAGAGCTACGCGCTGTTCCCCCACCTCACGATCGGCGA
>CADCWK010000368.1 GCA_902806375.1 uncultured Thermomicrobiales bacterium | reverse complement strand
CTGGTACTACGTCCACCTGACGGCCGACCCGGTCGACGCGGAGACGGTCTACGTCAACAACCTCGACTTCTACAGGAGCAACGACGGCGGGCGGACCTTCATCGAGATCGTGACGCCGCACGGCGACAACCACGACCTCTGGATCGATCCGAAAGACCCGAAGCGGATGATCCAGGGCAATGACGGTGGGGCGAACGTCTCTGTCGACGGCGGCCAGACGTTCAGCACGATCTACAACCAGCCCACCGCCCAGTTCTATCACCTGGGCGTTAGCAACGAGGAGCCGTACCACATCTACGGCACCCAGCAGGACAACAGCTCGCTGGCCGTCCCGGCCTGGACCAACTCCTCGTCGATCACCTGGCAGCACGTCTACGACGCCGGGACGGGCGAGAGCGGCTACGTCGTCGTCAAGCCGGACGATCCGGACGTCATCTACGTCGGCGCGATCGGCTCGTCGCCGGGCGGCGGCAACGCCCTCCAGCGCTACGACCGCAAGACCGACCAGATCCGGCTCATCACCTCGTGGCCCGAGAGCAAGACGGGGCTCGGGGCCAAGGCGCTCCGGCAGCGGTTCGCCTGGACGTATCCGATCGTCGTCTCCCCGCACGACGTCAACACCATCTACATCGGCGGCGAGCGCGTCTACCGCTCGACCAACGAGGGCCAGAGCTGGGAGCCGATCAGCCCCGACCTGACCCGCGCCGAGCCGCACACCCTCGAGCCGTCCGGCGGCCCGGTCAACAAGGACGCCGTCGGCGCCGAGATCTACGCGACGATCTTCTCGTTCATCGAGTCGCCCCACCAGCAGGGCGTCTTCTGGGCCGGTTCGGACGACGGGCTGATCCACGTCAGCCAGGACAGCGGCGCGAGCTGGCAGAACGTGACCCCGCCCCAGTTCCAGGACTGGACGATGGTGAGCTGCATCGAGCCGTCACCGACCGATCCGGCGACCGTCTACGTCGCCGCGACCCGGTACAAGACCGACGACTACGCCCCCTACATGTTCGTGACGCGTGACTTCGGCGCGACCTGGGACCAGATCAACGACGGCATCCCGGCCGACGAGTTCACCCGCGTCATCCGGGCCGACCCGGAGCAGCCGGGCCTGCTCTACGCGGGCACGGAGCTCGGCGTCCATGTCTCGACCGACGACGGCTCGACCTGGGCACCGCTCCAGCTCAACCTGCCCGTCTCGCCGATCCACGACCTGATCGTCAAGGGGACCGACCTGATCGCCGGTACCCATGGCCGGGCGATCTGGATCCTGGACGACCTGACACCGATCCGGAAGCTGGCCGCTGGTGTCCCGGCCGCGACGACGTTCCTGATGCCGCTGCGGGACACGCTGCGCATCCTGCCGGGGATCGACTGGACGGGCAACGTCCCGACCAGCACCAACTACATCGGCCGGACGCCCGGTGGGTTCCGGGTCACCACCGACACCAATGGACAGTCCGTCCGAACCTACCTCGACGTCGGCGAGAACCCGCCCAAGGGCGCGATCGTCACCTACTTCCTGACGGAGGCGCCATCGGAGCCGATCACCCTGACCTTCACCAACGCCGCCGGGAAGGAAGTCCGCCGCTTCACCAGCCGGACCGGCGACGACCCGGTCATCGCCAAGGAGCTCCGCGTCCCGGCCGCGGCGGGCTGGAACCGGTTCGTCTGGGATCTTAAGTGGGGACCGGTGACGAAGGTCGAGGGCAGCGACTCGGTCGCCGAGGAGACCATCACCGGGCCGTTCGTGGCGCCGGGCGACTTCACCGTCACCCTCAAGGTCGGCGAGACCGAGCTGTCCGAGGGGTTCCGGGTCGTGAAGCCGTCCAACCGGACGGCGTCGCAGGCGGACCTCGATGCCCAGGAGGCGTTGCTCCTCACGATCCACCATGGGCTCGATCGGACCGCGAAGACGCTCAACCGGATGCGCGACCTGCGGGCTCAGCTCTCGGACTGGAGCAAGCGGGCCGCCGGCCGTTCCTCAGCGGCTGACTTCGTCAAGGCGGCCGACGCGCTGGCGGAGCAGGTCCTCGAGATCGAGAAGACGATCGCCGTCCCGGACCTGCGGCCGGGGTGGGGCGACCGGAACAACGCCGGGTCGCGCCTAAAGGAGCAGCTCGCCGGGATCGCGCCGGCCGTCCAGCTCGGCGACTACCGTCCCACCGACCAGGCCGCCGAGGCTGTGGCCGAGGCATCGGCCGCAATCGACGCCGAGATCAGCCGGTTCGAGCACCTGGTCGCCTCGGCGATCCCGGCCCTCAACGTCCAGGCGAGCCAGGCCGGTCTCGGTATCGTCACCGTCGCCGAGGGGTCCAGCGACGCGCCGGCCGAGTCCGACCCGGCAGGCGCCGTCAGTTCCCCGAGTTCCACCGTCGAGGGCAACGAGGGCACGCCCCCCGCCCAGTAGGCGGACGGCATCACCGTTCCAACCACGCGCTCGGCAATGGCCACCTCTCCTCCGGGAGAGGTGGCCATTGCCGTATCAGCCGCGTCACCCGCCAGTGCGCGAGCCGCCGACGACTGCTGTCCGTTCGTAGTGCGTCATCTCCTGGATCATGCCGACCCACGGCCGGATGGCCTGGAAGAAGGGACCGAACTCGGGACTCCTCCGAAACCCCGCCATGTGCCCTTCGGCGGAATCCCACTCGATCCGGAGGATGTAGTGCGACGGCTCATCGACCGAGCAGGCGAGCTCCCAGCCCAGGCAGTGAGGCGACGCTTCGAGGGATTGGGCGGCTGCCCCGTAGGACCGCTCGAATGCGTCCTTGTCGGCCGTCGGGATGTCGTACCGGATGTACTCGACGATCATCGGCAAGTCCTCTCGCGCGCACGCGGTGCTGCTTCGCTGGGTACACGCGTATTGGCAGGGTAGCGGCCG
>CADCWK010000367.1 GCA_902806375.1 uncultured Thermomicrobiales bacterium | reverse complement strand
CGTCACGAACGATGGATCGTGTCGTCAGCCATCGCTGCTGGTACGGTGCCAGGGTGATCGTCCCGGCATCGCTGGACCAGTCGTCCCCGCCAAGGAGATCGGTCACCTGCGGGACCGCCAGGGCAGCGGTAACGACCTGGGCCGGGAGCGCGACGGGCCGCTCGGTCCAATTGGCCAGCACGAGGACGGCGTCGTCGCCCGTCCGGCGAACGAAGGCGAAGACCGCGTCGTCGCCGGGGTCGAGGACGGTCGTGGCCGGGCCGGCGAAGGCCGGATGACGGCGCAGCAGGGTCAGTCGCGCGAGCCCCTCATTGACCCGCGCCTCCGGAGTGCCAGCCTGCTGGGTCAACGGTAACCGGTCCCAGGCCATCGCCGGACGGTTGGCCCAGCGGCTGTCGCCGGCCCGGTCGGGGTCAGCGCGGTAGCCGTGGTCGTTGCGGGTCGCGAGCTCGTCGCCGAGGTAGATCAGCGGCATCCCCGGCAGGGCGAAGGCGACCCCGTAGAGCGCGAGGATCCGGCCGATCGCCAGGTCGACCTCGGCCGGGCCCTCCTCGGTGAGCGCCTTCTCCAGGCCGGCCAGCGAGGCCGTCGTCCCGGTCACCCGGGCGTCGCCGGTCTTCGGGTTCTCCTGGAACGGGAGCCCGCGGGCGAAGCTGCCGTCGAAGCGGCCGGTGTAGAACCGGTTCAGGAAGGCCCGGTGGTCGAAGCCGTTGATCCCGACCAGCCCGGCATCGCCGTCGTCGAACGTCCAGCCGATGTCGTCATGGCTGCGGACGTAGTTCAGCCAGGCGCAGCCCGGGGGCAGGGCGAGCCGGTGGCTGAGCGACTGGCGGAGCAGGCTCGTGTTCCGGGTCGCCAGCGCCTCCCAGCCCAGCGCCATCTGGAGCGGGTTGTAGCTCAGCGGGCACTCGGCCGGGTCGATGTAGCTGACGACCTCGTCGGGGTGGACGATCGCCTCCGACAGGAAGACCATCGCCGGGGCGGCGATCCGGACCAGGGCGTTGTAGGCCCGGACGAGATCGTGGGCCTGCGGCAGGCTCTCGGAGCCGGTCCCGATCCGCTTCCAGGTGAAGGCGACGGCGTCCAGCCGGAGGACGTCGGCGCCCATGTTCGCCAGCGCCAGCATCTCGCCCGCCATCCGGACGAAGACGCCCGGGTTGGTGTAGTCGAGGTCCCACTGGTAGCTGTTGAACGTCGTCCAGACCCACCGGCCCAGCTCCGCGTCGAAGCTGAAGCTGCCGGACCGGGTCTCGGGGAAGATCTCCCGGAGCGTGCCGTCGTAGGCGTCGGGGACGGTGCGGTCCGGGAACATCAGGTACGGGTTCTGGTCCTCGTCGTCGACCGCCCCGGCCGGCGCCGCCCGGAGCTCCCTGGCCCAGCGGTGGTCGCTGGCGGTGTGGTTGAAGACGAAGTCCAGCGCCAGGGCGATCCCCGCGTCGTGCAGGGCGGTCGCGAGCGCGCGGAGGTCGTCGACGGTGCCGAGGTCGGGCCGGACCTGGCGGTAGTCGCTGACGGCGTAACCGCCGTCGTTCTGGCCCGGCGGGACGGCGAACAGCGGCATCAGGTGGAGCAGGCCGATCCCGAGCTGCCTCAGGTACGGGATGCGCTCCGCCAGCCCGCGGAGATCGCCGGCGAAGCGATCGACATAACAGACGCCAGCGACGAGCGTGTGGTCGGTGTACCAGAACGTGCCTTCACGGTCCGCGTCGCGACGCTGGAGTTCGGCCGGACGGGCCAGCCAGCTGTCGAGCGCGACCAGCAGCAGACGCTCCGTGTGATGAGCGATGTCGTCCCGCCCGGCGTACAGGGCGAGGAGGTGGCCGTAGAGATCGGGGAAGTGTCTCTCGAGCCGGCGTTCGAAGGCGGGCCAGAGCTCGGCGTCGAGTCTCCCGGCGACAATACGTTCCCGGGCGTGCCGGGCGAGGACGGGGCGCAGACGGGTGAGCGCGACGCGCGCCCGGCGACCGGTCGATTCCGGGATGCCGAGGGGATTGGCCGGGAAGCCGGGCGCCAGGTCGGTCTGCACGGGACTCCCTCCGGGTAGGTTGACCATGGGTTGACCCATCAGCATCGGGGAGGGGTGGCCCGGGACCGAACGACGATCACTCGACCGGCAGGTTCCACTCGGTCTGGCTGGTCTCGCGCCAGGCGCCGATCCGGCGGAACTTGGCGTACCGGTCGTCCAGGAGCCGTTCGCCGCTGGCCCCGTCCGTGGGCGGGTAGCGCCGGTCAAGGTCGTCGAGGGTCTCGGTCAGGACCCGGCCGACCCGGCGAATGACGTCAGTCGGCGCCTCATGGGCGGGGATCGGCTCCGGGATGACGGCGTCGACGATCCCGAAGGCGTGGAGCTCCGGGGCGGTCAGCCGCATCGTCTCGGCGGCCTCCGGGGCCTTGCTGGCGTCCTTCCACAGGATCGAGGCGCAGGCTTCGGGGGAGGCGACGGCGTAGACGGCGTTCTCGAGCATGATGATGCGGTCGGCGACGCCGATCGCCAGGGCACCGCCCGAACCGCCCTGCCCGATCACGCAGGCGATCATCGGGGTGGCGGCACTGGCCATCGCCATCAGGCTCTCGGCGATGGCCGTGGCCTGGCCGCGCTCCTCCGAGCCCAGACCCGGGTCAGCCCCCGGGGTGTCGATCAGCGTCACGACCGGCAGCCCGAAGCGTCCGGCGTGCTCCAGCAGCCGCCTGGCCTTGCGGTAACCCTCGGGCCGGACCATGCCGAAGTTCCGGGCGATGTTCTCCCGGGTATCGATGCCGCGCTGCTGGCCGAGGATCAGGACCGTGCGCTCGCCCAACCGGCCGACGCCACCGATCAGGGCCCGGTCATCGCCGTGGGCACGGTCACCGTGGAGCTCGACGAAATCGGTGACGAGACCCTCG
>CADCWK010000366.1 GCA_902806375.1 uncultured Thermomicrobiales bacterium | reverse complement strand
GTCCACCTGGGGAGACGGGAAGGAGAACCGGCGCCGCCCTTCGTCGCCGTGGCGTCCAGCCACCGGACCGGGAGATCGCGCTCGCTCGAGACGACGCTATCCGTCCCGGATTCTGGGAACGACGCCCCCCCTCCCGACGCGGTGACCATTCGGCTCTACGACCTGTTCGGGGCATCGTCCGACCATCTCGTCACGGTACGATCTGATCGACTTCTGACGCGAGACTGACCGGGCGACACCGTCATCCGGGACCGCGCCGAGTCTCGACAGATCCGAACAGGGATGGGACGCTGTGTGTCTGTCCCACCGCGCCGCCGGTCAGCGGTAGCGCGGTCGTTCTCAGAGGAGAGACCATGTTCACGACAGACCAGATCGCCCTCCAGCTCTACACCGTCCGCGACGCCATGAAGCAGGACTTCCTCGGCACCCTCGGCGCCGTCGCCGATGCCGGCTACCGGGCCGTCGAGTTCGCCGGCTACGGCGACCACACGGCCGCCGAGATCCGGACCCGGATCGACGAACTCGGCGTCCGCGCGATGGGCAGCCACACCCAGTACAGCCGCTTCCAGGACGATCTCGATGGCGCGATCAGTGACATGCACACGCTTGGCGGCGAGTACCTGATCGTGCCGTTCCTGAGCTACGCTGACCACTTCACGACCCCGGACCAGGTCCGCCGGCTGGCCGAGACGTTCAACGGCTTCGGCGCGCAGGTCCAGGCGGCCGGGCTGAGGTTCCTCTACCACAACCACAACTTCGAGTTCACCGCCTTCGAGGACGGTAGCGTGACCCTCACGCCGTTCGAACTCCTGATCTCCCTGACCGACCCCGCCACGGTCGGTTTCGAGCTCGACGTCTTCTGGGCCGAGGTCGCCGGTCACACCGCTCACCGGCTGATCCGGACCTACCCCAATCGCTTCCCGAGCCTCCACATCAAGGACATGGATGACGACCGCGAGGACGCCCCGGTCGGCGCGGGCAAGCTGTCCTGGAAGCCGGTCCTGGAAGCCGGCGAGCAGGTCGGTGGCTCCCGCTGGCTGGTCGTCGAGCAGGACAACCCGAAGGACCCGATGGCCGACATCCGGACCAGTTTCACGAACCTCGGCATCATCGTCAGCGGGTCCTGACCCCGACCGGCAGGCTGAGTCCGGCAGGCGGCGAACCGTCGCGGTCGGCCGCCGGACGTCCGCCCGCTCGCTCGTGACGAGCGACCCCGCCAAGGAGCGACCCGGTGTCCGAGGCCACTGACGGCGCGTTTCCCGACGGCTTCACCTGGGGCGTCGCGACCTCGTCCTACCAGATCGAGGGCGCCGTCCGGGAGGACGGCCGGGGCGAGTCGATCTGGGACCGCTTCAGCCACACGCCCGGCCGGACCGTGAACGGCGAGACCGGTGACATCGCCTGCGACCACTACCACCGCTACCGCGACGACGTCGCGCTCATGCGTGAACTGAACCTCGGTGCCTATCGCTTCTCCGTCTCCTGGCCACGCGTCCTCCCGGACGGGCGGGGCCGGGTGAACGAGGCCGGCCTGGACTTCTACGACCGGCTGGTCGACGAGCTCCTGGCGGCCGGGATCAAGCCGTGGGTCACGCTCTACTGCTGGGACCTGCCGCAGGCTCTCGAGGACCAGGGCGGGTGGCCCGGCCGGTCGACGGTCGATGCGTTCACCGAGCTGGTGGAGGCGGTCACCCGGCGTCTCGGTGACCGGGTCCGGGACTACATCACGGTCAACGAGCCGTTCATCATGGCCTACCTCGGCTACGGGCTGGGTCTCCATGCTCCCGGTCGCCGGGACATGACCGACGCCCTGGCTGCTGGCCACCACGCGCTCCTGGCCCATGGGCGCGCACTGGAAGTGGTTCGGGCGAACGTTCCCGGTGCACGTGCCGGCATCACGCTGAGCCTGGCGCCGACCTATCCGCTCGACGCCGACCGCGAGGCCGACCATGAGGCGGCCCGGCGGGATGACGTCCTGTTCAATCGCTGGTTCCTCGATCCCCTGTTCGGCCGGGGGTACCCCGATGACCTCGCCCGGATCACCGGTGGGACCATGCCCCAGATCCGGGACGGCGACCTCGCGCTGATCGCGGCCCCGGGCGACTTCCTCGGCGTCAACTACTACACGCCGACCTACTCCTCCGCCGATCCCGCGATCAGTGACTCGCTGCCGCACCCGGACCCCGGCGTCGAGCGGACGGCGCTGAACTGGCCGGTCGAGCCGGGCGCGCTGACGGACCTGCTGGCGCGGATCCAGCGCGACTACGCCCCGCGGTCCATCCTGATCGCCGAGAACGGCGCCGCCTTCGACGGCGACCGGGTCATCGACGGACGGGTCGCCGACCCACGCCGGACGGCCTACCTCGCCGGGCACCTCCGCGCCGTCCATGACGCGATCGCCGTGGGGTCGCCGGTCGAAGGCTATTTCGCCTGGTCGGCGCTGGACAACTTCGAGTGGGCCGAGGGCTACGGCAAGCGGTTCGGCATCGTCCACGTCGACTACGAGACGCAGGGACGGACGATCAAGGACAGCGGTCGCTATCTGGCGCGGGTCGCCACCAGCAACCGTCTGGACTAGAACCGCCCCGCGATCATGCGGGGACGATCAGCGTTGCCTTTCCGACGGCGCGAATGGCGCGGCCCTCATCCTGCACGGTCGTGGACCATAGGGACCGGATGCCACCGCGCCGGCGAGATGGCGCGTCAAAGCGAGGAAGCACCATGACCGATGGCATGACGGCAGCGAACGGGTCGTTCCCTGGTGGCTTCACCTGGGGCGTCGCGACCTCGTCCTACCAGATCGAGGGCGCCGTCCGGGAGGACGGCCGGGGCGAGTCGATCTGGGACCGCTTCAGCCACACGCCCGGCCGGACCGTGAACGGCGAGACCGGT
>CADCWK010000365.1 GCA_902806375.1 uncultured Thermomicrobiales bacterium | reverse complement strand
GCGGTGATGAACGCGTGGAAGACGCCCTGATCCTCGCGCTCCACGGTGGCCGTGGCACTGGCCGAACGGACGTAGCGCTCGATGTGGACCAGGAGGAGTGCCAGCAGATGGCGACGCGCGACGGCCCCGTCCGCATCGGCGGGCCGGGCGGCCTCCACCTCGACGAGCCCGGCGATCGACGCGATCGTCCGGAGGTCGTCCGGACCCAGCGACAGGGTGAGAGATCGGCCGGGGCCAGCGAAGACCTGGGTCGATTGCCAGCCGTCGGGCAGGATGTCATCCGTGAACCGGAGCCGCCAGCCAGTGAGCCCGTCGGTGCGCACGCAGTTGAAGTACTGCCCGGCCGCGACGAGGGCGAGCGTGCCCGGGCCGAGTTCCCGTGTCTCACCGTCCACGAGGTGCCAGACATGGCCCCGCTCGATGACGAAGATCTCGTGGACGGCGTACCGGCCCGCCAGGTCGGCCGCCAGGTGCGCGACGGTCCAGTTGGTCCAGCGGGCGAAGTCGAAGGGATCTCTGACCGGCCCGGACCCCGCTTCGTCGTCCAGCGTCGCGAACAGGTTCCCGGGCGATGACGCCATGGTCGATTGCCTCATGCGATGAACGGGCGTCGCGTCTCGTGGTCATGGTAGCGGGCCAGTGCCTGGCCGCCCATCCCGACCATGGTCAGGCACCCATGTCGAGGCAGAGCCCTTCCAGCGTCACTCCTGCCTCCGAGGTTTCCAGAACCACCCGCCAAGTCATGCCGGATGGACGACGACATGCCTGTACCAGAGCGGAGATCGGTCGGACGGATTGACGGCGCGAAAGCGGGCACTAGGCTGTAGGAGGGTGCCTGCGCGTTCGCGGGGACGTGAATCGGCGGTGGCGGAGAGGCGGTCGTCAGGGACAAGGCGGCACCCTCGGCAGGCTCCGGGAGGGTGGTCGGGATGAGCGAGATCCTGCGGGCGGATGCGGTCTTCGAGGGCGGCGGCGTCAAGGGGATCGGGTTGGTCGGCGCGCTGGCCGAGGCCGAGGCACGTGGCTACCGGTGGGAGAACGTCGCCGGGACGTCAGCGGGTGCGATCGTCGCCGCCCTCGTCGCGGCCGGGTTCAGCGCCGACGAGATCAAGGCGAAGATGGATACGCTCGACTACCGGGATTTCCTCGACCGGAGCTGGTGGGAGGACCTGCCCGGTGCCTTCATCGTCAGCCTCGGACTGGAGAAGGGCATCTACGAGGGCGACGTCTTCGAGCGACTGATGCGGGAGTACCTGCTCGAGAAGGGCGTCCGCACCTTCGGCGACCTCCGGGTAGCGGACGCCGAGGACGAGCACTACCGGTACCGACTCCAGGTGGTCGCCTCCGACGTGAGCAGCGGCCGGATGGTGCTGTTCCCGCGGCACGCCGGCAACTACGGGATCGACCCGGACCGGCTCGAGGTCGCGAAGGCCGTCCGGATGAGCATGAGCATCCCGTTCCTGTTCGAGCCGGTCCGGCTGCGCCACCGGCTCGGTGCCGCGGAGGTGGACAGCTACATCGTCGATGGGGGCGTGCTGAGCAATTACCCGGTCTGGCTGTTCGACGCCCGCGGTGGCGAGCTACCGGCGTGGCCGACCTTCGGCTTCCGCCTGGCCGAGCCGGAACCGGCCAACATGGGACACAACCGCATCAGTGGCCCGGTCGGGCTGCTGACCCGGATCGTGCTGACGGCGCTGGAAGCCCGCAACGCGTGGGACATCCAGGACGACGAGAGCTGGGCCCGGACGATCGCCATCCCGACGCTGGGCGTGGGCACCACCGACTTCGACCTGGGCGCCGCGAAGAGCGCCGAGCTCTACGCGTCGGGTCGGGATGCCGCCCGTACGTTCTTAGATACCTGGGACTTCGACGACTACGTGACGCGCTACCGCGAGCGCCGCTCCAGTCGCCGGGTCCGGATCGAGACGGCGCAGGAGCAGTTGCTCGCGATGTAGCGGCCGCGACGTGGTCGGTCGTTCCGCCTGCGCGCAGACCCCTGTCACGAGCAGTCAAGTTCTCAGTGCTGCGCTGGCGCTGTGGTAGCGAACGACTGACCCCTCGCGGCGACGGCCCGCGTCAGTTCCCGGAGAGCCTTCGGCCCGACGCCGTGCAGCTGACCGATCTCCCGCTCCGTGACGGTCGTCAGCTGATCCAGTCACTGGTATCCCGCCGCGAGCGGCACCTGCCGGGCCGGGTTGCCGATCTCCCGTGGGACGCCGTCCCCGGAGGCCTCGATCGTCCGAAGCGTCCTCGTCATATCTCCCTCTGTCGGGCGCCATCCGTCCCGCGATGCGACCGCCTGATGCCCTCGCGTCGAATCGGAACCTTCGGGTTTCCCGTGGCGTTCTTCCATCGCCAGTACATAAGTGAGTGGCGCGGATACCCACCGGGTGGTGGGTCTGGAACAACTATGGGAGTGACCGATGACGGCAGATCCGTATAACTACTCCAACCCGGCCCGGCCAGTCGACAGCACCAGGTACGACCCGTACGCGGCCCCGGCCTATGGCAACCGGTCCGTCCCTTCTGGTCAGCCGCAGCCGCAGCTCAATGAATACGGCGGCTGGAACACGCTCCCGGCGTACCGGCCCGACATCGCCAGCCTCGGCAGCCGGGTCGCCGCGATCGTGATCGACGTCCTGATCCTGTGGGTCTTCAACATGATCGTCATCGGTCTGACCGGCGGGTTCTCGTCGGGCGACGGTGAGGTGGCCTTCGCGTCGTCCGGCCTGACCGCCGTGTTGCTCTGGGTGGCGACACCCGTCTACTGGATCGGGATGGAGGCTGCGCGGGGCGCGACGCTCGGCAAGCAGCTCATGAAGATCCGGGTGGTGACCGCGACCGGCGAGCCGATCGGCGTCGGCAAGGCGATCGTCCGCTACCTGTTCCTCGCCGTCGACATCC
>CADCWK010000364.1 GCA_902806375.1 uncultured Thermomicrobiales bacterium | reverse complement strand
GTGCATAGTTGACGCCGAGGATGTGGGCGATGTCGAAGTCCGATGCCTCGGTGATGATGTACTCCTCATCGGCCACGCCATCCGTGCCGACCCCGAGGAACAGCGGGACGACCGCACTGGCCAGCTCCGGGTTCTCGAGGTCGTCGAGGGCGATGGTGCTCGGGAGGAAGACGTTCTCGGTGTCGGTGAAACGCGTCTCGCGATCGCGCTGCTCTGCCGCCAGCGCCCGGTCGTCGTACCCCTCCGCCGCCAGCAGCGCCGTCACTTCGTCGAGGGCGGCAGCGCGATCAAGCTCGGGATCGTAGCCGAGAGCCGCGTCCGACGCGACGTCGGACGCCGGT
The DNA here is from genome assembly GCA_902806375.1 of uncultured Thermomicrobiales bacterium. Classification (GTDB taxonomy): domain Bacteria; phylum Chloroflexota; class Chloroflexia; order Thermomicrobiales; family UBA6265; genus CADCWK01. The sequence continues at coordinate 2,581 of CADCWK010000364.1, read as the reverse complement.
GTGGCTGGTGTCGCTTCCTGGGCCGTCAGGGTCCCGGAGAGCGGGGCGAACGATGCCATCATGACCGCGACGATCAGCATGGTCATGGCGATCAGGTTCGTGGGTCCCCTCGTGACGGTAGCTACGCTCATCTTCTGTCGCATCCGCGGTGTTCCCCTTCGTCGTTCCGCGCCCGGCCCCGTGAGGGGACCAGGCCGGAATCGCCAACGACCGCCCCGACTGGTCGCGGTCTCGCCGCCGATCATCCGGTCGGCGGTCTCCCCATCGTGCGTCGGCGAGGACAACACGGGCGTAAGCGGTCGGTATCAGACTGGTGGCCATCGGTAGCAGGGTGGTAAACGTGGGCGATGGCCAGCCGGATCAGGGCGCCGTGGCGGGTGGTTCGCCCGGCGTTGCGTCTCGAGCGGCATCGACTGGGGCGACGAACCGGTAGCCGATCCCCCAGTAGGTCTCGATGTAGCGGGGGCGTTCGGCGTCGTCGCCGATCTTGCGGCGCAGCCGCCCGATGTAGACCTTCAGGTAGTGGATCTCGTCGACGTACGCCTCGCCCCAGACCCGTTCCAGCAACCGGGCGTGCGGCACGATCGTGCCGACATGCCGGACGAGTTCCTCGAGCAGCCGTGACTCCGTCGCGGTCAACCGGGCGGTTCCCGCGCTGGTCGTGACCTGCCGCGTGGCGAAGCTGACCCGGAGATCGCCGTAGACCTGTTCGCCCATCGGATCGATCCCGGTCGCAGCGACGGCGGCCGGGTCTTCGAACCGGGAGCGGCGCAGCAGCGCCCGGAGTCGAGCGAACAGTTCGATGTGGTCGAATGGTTTCGTCAGGTAGTCATCGGCGCCGAGCTCCAGCGCCCGGACCTTGTCCAGCGTGGCGTCGCGGGCGGTCAGCATCAGGATCGGGACCTGTGACAGTCGCCGGAGCCGCTCGCAGACGACGAAGCCGTCGATATCCGGCAGGCCGACGTCCAGCACGACGAGGTCGGGCGGCGACGCGGCGAACTGGCGCAGGGCGTCGGCGCCGCTGGTCGCGGTGTCGACGGTGCAATCGGGCCAGACCATCCGGGCACCGAAGGCGATCACGTCGGTGATGTCGGTCTCGTCGTCGACGACCAGCACACGGAGCGTCATCGGCCGACCACCGGGTCGGTCCGGGGCAGGGCGATGGTCAGGCTCAGTCCGCCGGTCGGGACCTGCGTGGCGGAGACGCGCCCCCCATGGAGACGGACCAGCCGGTCGACGATGACCAGCCCGAGGCCGGTACCACCGTTGGAGGGAGGGATCGCGCCGAACGTGAACAGGCGACCGAGGTCGCTGGACCGGACCCCTGGACCGTCGTCCGTGACCGTGATGGTCGCCCAGCCCGGATCGGAGGAGCCGCTGACCCGGATGGTCGCACCGGGCCCGGTGTGCCGGTGGGCGTTGGAGAGCAGGTTGAGCAGGACCTGCTCCAGGCGATGCCGGTCCCCGGGGACACGGAGCGATCCGGGCAGGTCCGTCTCGATCCGCTGCCCTTTGGCCGTCGCGAGGGGCTGAACCGCCGCGACGGCTGAAGCGGCGACGTGGGCGAGGTCCACTGGCTCGATGTCGAGCCGGAGGGTCCCGGCTTCGAGATGGTTCATCGCGAGCAGGTCGTCGATCAGTCGCCCGAGCCGATCGACGTTGCGCCGGCTGTTGGCGAGGAGCTCGCGCTCCGGCGCCGTCAGGCGGTCACTACCGCTGGCCGAGAGCAGGGCCAGACCGGCGTGGGTCGCCGTCAGCGGCGTACGGAGCTCATGGGAGACGGTGGCGATGAAGTCGGTCCGGGCCCGGTCGCGCTCGGCGATCCTGGCGGCACGCATCGCCTCGCTGCTGGCCTGGCGCTGCTCAGACTCGACGCGGGCCGTCAGCAGACGCATGCCGACCCCGGCGATGGCGAGGATGATGAGCTGGCCGCCAAGGAACTGGATGTCGGCCTGGCTGCCGGTCCAGCCCGGCAGGGTCAGTGACGCCACGGTGATGCTGAGACAGAGCCCGAGGGTGTAGGTGATCGTCGCCGGGGCCGACATGAAGACCGACGTCATCGTCGCCGACAGGACGGCCAGGGCGATGATCGGGCCGTTGAGCGCCCCGCCCAGTGCGTAGAGCAGGCCGACGACGATCAGGTCCAGCAGGGCGAGCACGACCGACCAGTCCCGTGGCGCCGCGTGCCGGAGAACACTCTGCAGCACCAGGGTATAGACGGCGAAGGAGGCGACGAGGTGCCAGGTCTCGAACGGGGAGCGGGCAGCCATCGGCCAGATCACCGTGATGGCCAGCAGGGTCAGGATGGTGATCCAGCGCAGGGTAAGGAGCATCTGCCCGGAGAGCAGGTCCCGTCCACGCTGCCCGAGGTCGCCGGGCAGCGCGGTCAGGTCGCGTCGATGCCCCGCGTCGCTGGCGCCCCAGGATGCCTGTTGGTCCGCCATCGTCCCGCCTGTCGTGTGATGGCGACGACGCCACCGACCCACCGGCCCGCCCGGCGTGTGTCACTCAGAACTATAGCGGCAGCTGACATGAGGGTTGATTGTCCGGATCACGACGACATAGCGGCCCAGAGGTCTCA
>CADCWK010000363.1 GCA_902806375.1 uncultured Thermomicrobiales bacterium | reverse complement strand
GCCGCCTACCGGGTCCAGGCCGTCACCCGGCGCGAGTCACAGCGCCGGCCGCAGGCCCCGTTCACGACCAGCACGCTCCAGCAGGAGTCGTCCCGCAAGCTGGGCTACGCGCCCCGCCGGACGATGCAACTCGCCCAGGAGCTCTACGAGGGCGTCGACGTCGGGGCCGAGGGGACCGTCGGTCTGATCACCTACATGCGGACCGACTCGACCAGCGTCGCCTCGGTGGCGCAGCAGGCCGCCCGTGAGACGATCACCGCCCGGTTCGGCGCCGAGTACGTCCCGGATCGGCCCCCTGTCTACACCAAGAAGAGCAAGGGCGCCCAGGAGGCGCACGAGGCCGTCCGGCCGACCTATCCGAGCCGCACGCCCGAGAGCGTCAAGGGCAACCTCTCCAGTCAGCAGTTCCGCCTCTACCAGCTGATCTGGCAGCGGTTCATCGCCAGCCAGATGCGCCCGGCGCTGCTCGACAACACCGGCGTCGACATCGCGGCCGGGGCTCCGGCGGCGGTCGCGGCCGGGCAGGCGCCCTATACCTTCCGGGCGACGGGCTCGGTCGTGAAGTTCAACGGCTTCATGGCCGTCTACCAGGCGGGCCGGGACGACGGCGATACCGACGAGCTGGACAAGGGCGCCCTGCCGGTCCTGAACGAGGGCGAGGAACTCGACCTCCGCAAGCTCGACCCGGCCCAGCACTTTACCCAGCCGCCGCCCCGCTACACCGAGGCGACGCTGGTCAAGAGCCTGGAGGAGCTCGGCATCGGTCGGCCCAGCACCTACGCCCCGACGATCGAGACGCTCAAGGCGCGCAACTACGTCACCACCGAGGAGCGCCGGCTGATCCCGACCGAGCTCGGGCTGATCGTCAACGACCAGCTCGTCGAGCACTTCGGTGGGATCTTCAACGTCGGCTTCACCGCCCGGCTGGAAGAGGACCTGGACGAGATCGCGACCGGCGAGCGGGCGTGGATCCCGACCATGCACGAGTTCTACGGGCCGTTCACCCAGGACCTGCAGAAGGCCGAGCAGACGATGGAGCGCGTCCAGCTCCGCGACGAGCCGACCGATGAGGTCTGCGATCTCTGCGGCCGGCCGATGGTGATCAAGCTGGGGCGCTTCGGCAAGTTCCTGGCCTGCTCCGGCTTCCCCGAGTGCCGCAACGCCAAGCCGCTGCTGACCCGGACCGGGCTGGAGTGCCCGCAGTGCAAGGAGGGCGAGGTCGTCGAGCGGCGCTCGAAGAAGGGCCGGACGTTCTACGGCTGCGAGCGCTACCCGACCTGCGACTTCGTCGCCTGGAACAAGCCGGTCGCCGCCAACTGCCCGACCTGCGGCTCGTACCTGGTCGAGGCTGGCCGCAATGGCCAGATCAAGTGCCCCAACTGCAAGTTCACTGGCACCATCGACATGGTGACGCTCCATCCGGCAGCCGTCCCGGAGCCCGTCCCGGCCGACTGATCCAGCTTGAGATCCGCTAGCGTCTTCAGCGACCGGCCAGTAGCTCGCCCGCTACTGGCCGGTCGTTTCCACGTCCCGGTAGTGGCGTTCCCGGCTCTCACTCGTCAGGGGCAGAGTCCACGGTCCGTGGCAGAGATATTGAGTGATCCAATATATGTACCAGATTCATCTATTGGCACTGCCGATGTGAATGACTGGCCAAGCCAAGACGGAGAGGGTCACGACATGGCGACGCAGAACGGGACGGGAACGGTGGCGGCAGAGAAGTACCCGAAGCCGCCCTTCAAGGAGCAGCACACGATCGCCTATCCCGGGCATGAGTCGGAGATGAACCCGAAGCCGGACTACGGCTATGAGTCCTACCAGGGTTCCGGCAAGCTCACCGGCAAGAAGGCCGTCATCACCGGCGCGGACTCGGGGATCGGCCGGGCCGTCGCGCTGGCCTTCGCCCGCGAGGGTGCCGATGTCCTCATCTCCTACCTGGACGAGGACCGTGACGCGCAGGAGACGGCCCGGGTCGTCGAGGAGGCCGGTCGCCAGGCGGTCCTGATGAGTGGTGATCTGGCTGACCCCGCCCATTGCCGGGCGATCATCGCGAAGGCGGTCGAGAGCTTCGGCCGGATCGATATCCTGGTCAATAACGCGGCGTTCCAGATGAATCGCGAGTCACTCGATGAGATCCCTGACGAGGAGTGGGACCGGACGTTCGCGGTGAACATCTCGGCGATGTTCCACCTGTGCAAGGCGGCGGTGCCGCACATGCAGCCAGGGGCGTCGATCATCAACACCACGTCGGTGAATTCCGACCAGCCCAAGCCGACGCTGCTCCCGTACGCGACGACCAAGGGCGCGATCGCCAACTTCACGGGCGGACTCGCCCAGCTCCTGGCCGAGAAGGGCATCCGGGTCAACAGCGTGGCACCGGGTCCGGTCTGGACACCGCTCATCCCGGCGACCATGCCGGAGGAGCAGGCGCAGACCTTCGGGCAGCAGGTGCCGATGGGCCGGCCGGGCCAGCCCGTCGAGCTGGCTCCCGTCTACGTGCTGCTGGCGTCCGACCAGGGCAGTTACGTCTCCGGGGCGCGGATCGCGGTCACCGGTGGCCAGCCGATCCTCTAGGCCGTCGACGGTCTGAGCAGCAAGGGCGGCGGGACACAGCCGATCCAGCCCGTCACCTGACACGGCGGTCCGGCATCCCGGTGGGGACGTGCCGGGCCGTTTCGCTTTCCGGGATGCGCTCGCTCCTCTGGCGCTCAGCCCGCACCCGGCGGCGTGGCCGGTGAGACGACCTTCTTCCAGCCGCCCTCGTAGCCGATCGCCCGGAAGCCGACAGCCTCATTGACATTGAGCATGTGCCGGTTCTCCTCGGCGTTGCCGGTGAAGACCATGCTCGAATCCGGGCTGACTCGGGCCAGTTCCTGCAGGTTGGCGATCTTCATCAGCATCCCGAGTCGGTGGCCGCGGTGCTCGGACAGGACCAGCGTGTCCCCCTGGGCGACGGCCCGGGACGCGTCGGCGGGTAGGCTCAGGACGCTGAACCCGGCCAGCCGCCCGGTCGGGATGTGCTCGGCGGCGACGGTCAGCACCTGGCGGCCGCTGGCCTCCTCCCGAACGTCGCTGGATCGGACGCGAGCCGCGTCCCAGATCTCCTCGGTCACGTCGAGGGCCCCCTGCGGCATATCGACGCTCATCCGGTTGCGGAGGGTCGCCACGTCGTCGATCCACTCCTCCGGGGTGCGGCCCAGCCACGTGACGATCCGGTAATCGGGACCGGCCGCGTCCTCGGCCGCCTGCCGCAGGGCCGCCAGCGTCCCCGGGTCCACCGGCAGGTCGACGGCGCTGATCCGGCTGACCTGCTCCAGCCGGTACCCGCGCCGGAGCAGGAAGCGGACGCCGGGGTCGGCCGCCGGGAGCGATCCGAAGCCGGTCGGGGAGGGGACCCGCTCACCGATGGTCGCGGTCATATGGGTGACGTACGTCTGCAGGATGCCGTATCCCGCGTCGATGGCCATCCGCTCGAGGTGATCCACCAGGGCCGTCCCGAGACCGTGGTTCCGGAACGCCGGCAGGATCTCTCCGTAGACCCTGGCCGACTTCGCTCCCGCCTCGGGTGCCCAGCCGAAAAAGCCTCGGCCGACGATCCGCCCATCGACGCGGACGACCACGAGCCGGCGCGGGCTGTACTGCTGATCGGAGTAGATGGGCAGCAGCTCCGCGGCGCTCATCGTCAGGGCGTCCGTGCCCATGGTGGCCGTCTCGACCTCGTCGCGGACCGCGACCAGGCCGGCGAACTCACCGTCGTAGTCGTCAGCCATCGAGGGTGGCGGCGTGATCTCGTCGATCGTGTGGGCCGGTGCGCTCATCTCGGTCTCTCCGTGGGTCGGCGGTCATGAGCCATTCGCGTCATGTGGGTTCCCCGAACGGTGGGCACCGATAAGCCGACGTCGGATCGGCCGGCTGGGTTCCCACGTCTGCGGCCGATCACCCGTCCGTGTCGACCACCCCACCGTCGGTGGCCATGGGCACAAAGGGACCCCCGGGCCGACCGGGCCGGGGGTCCTCTGTCCGGTGATGTCTCGCTCGGGCGGTCGATCGCTCGACCACGGTCGGGATCGTTGGCCGACCCTGACCTGACTACATGAGGCCAGACACCTTCGACATCACATCGTCCTGGTTCTGGAACTGCTCGGTGCTGTCGCCCTTCAGCCGATCGGTGATCTGGCTAGGCGCGCCGTGCTGCTCGAGGTGGCTGACGAGCTGATCCTTCTGGATCGGGAAGTCGATACCCTTGAGCATGTCGCCGATGCCACCGCTGCCGCCAGCGCTACTGGCCATATCCTTGAGTCGGTCCATGGAGATCTCCTTGTTCGATGAGGGAACCGGAATATCGTGCAGCCTTGCACACCTGCCACGACGCAGGCGCTGTACCACGGGCTGGAACACCCGGCCCACGGGAACTACCGGCGAAGGAAGCCGGTGATCAGGCCCATCACTTCGGACGGGTTCTGGAACTGGGCGATATCCAGGTTGTGGAGCTGGTCGGTGATCTGGGTCGGGACGCCGCGGCCTTCCAGGACATTGGCGAGGTCGTCCCGGCCGATCGGGAACTCGACGCCGTTGAGTTGCTCCTGGATGGCGCCGAGGCCACCGAAGTTGCCGACCTGCTCCTGCAGGTTCTCGGCACCGCCACCGAGAAACTCCTCCTGGAGGTTGCCGATCTTGTCCTGGATGCTGCCGGGATCGCTGATGAGGTCCTTGATTCGGTCGAACATGGCGGGATGGATCCTTCGGGATCGTGCCGGATCGCACGGCCATTTCCGTGCAGGGCCCATACCACGATGGACATAACGGTTCCCGCTCTGCTCAATCGGCGCGGAAGACATCATCGTCGAAGCGGGGGCTGATCCACCCCTTGGGGTAGGGGCGCCCGCCGGCTATGGCATACTCTGTCCGTACAGGTCCCTGCCCGCAATCTCGACGCGCTGACCGGTCCCCGCCCGGTCGCGCCGATTCCCCGACGGACGCCGTCCGGGCCATGAGGCCCGGGGAGCGGTCAACGTGCCGACCGGGAGGGAGTGCCGGCCCCCTTGGCTACCACCGCAAAGAGCCGGAAACGCTCGCCCGCGACCGCGCCGACGTTCGTGGCCGAGCCGACGGGATCGCAGCGGCCGCGCTTTCGCCCGGTCATGGCGGCCCGCCACGCGATGGATCGGCTGCCCCGGCTCGCGCTGGTCGACCGGTTCCACCGGGAGGTCCTCGGCGTCGGCCTGGTCTTCCTGGCCGGGCTCAGCGCGTGGGCCCTGGCCCGGGGCGAGCAGGACGGCCGGCTGGTCGTCTGGTGGCGGGATGTGCTCGTCTCGGCCTACGGGTCGCTGGGCGGCTGGCTGGTGCCGGTCTTCCTGCTGCTGGTGGCCGCGCGCGTCTTCCGCGATCTGGACGAGTCGATCCTGCGGCCGCACCACTATCTGGGCGGGTTCCTGCTCGCCGTCGCCGCGCTCGGTCTGCTGGAGATGGGCGCCGGGAAGGCCGGCTTCCATCCGGGTGGCAATCTGGGTATCGGCGTCGCGACGCTGGCGGTCGATGTGCTGGGCGACGTGGCGGCCGGCGTCGGGCTCTACCTCGTCGGGACGGTCGCCGTCTTCCTGCTCGCCAACATGTCGCTGCGACGTTTCTCGGAGGAGGTCCGGTGGCTGATCCCGGAGCGCCGGCCGAAGGCCAGTCAGGACGACGATGATTTCGGGCGGTGGCCGGACGATGGTGACGACGCCGATGATCTGATCGGCACGTCCGGGGCCCGGCCCGACCTCCCGTTCGCGACCCCTGACCCGACCCAGCGGCGTGGCAGCGGGCGCTTCCAGCGTGGAGCCGGGGCGACCGGGTCCCTGTTCGACGGTCCCCGGCAGACCGGCCCGGTCCGGGCAGTCACCGGTGTCGACCACGACCTGGCCATCCTGACACCGCCTCCCCACCGGACGGTGTCCGAAGTGGCCTTTCCGGTCGGGTCCGGGCAGGACTTCGAGAGTGACCCGGACACCGCGTCCGGGGAGGACGAGGCGCCAGCGGTCGTCGTCGCGGCAGCGTCACCCGGTCGCCGGGGACGCCGGTCGACCGAAGGGGTGATCCCGCAGGCCACCCCCGTCCTGGGGAGCGCCGCCGTCGTCGACGCGGAGCCGGACCCTGACCCTGGTGAACCCGTCCCCGTGCCGGTCATGGCACGGGTAGCGGCGGTCCCGGTCGCCCCGCGGGAGCCGGTCATCAACGTGCCCCACCGTCAGAGCCGCCCGACCCCGATCCCCGTGGCGGTCGTCGCACCACCCACGCCGATCGTCCGCACCCCGCTCGGCGAACCGATGCCGCTGCCCAGCATCGGGGCGCTGCCGTACTACGAGGCGCACAAGCCCAACACCGCCGAGCTGGAGGCCAAGGCCCGGCTGATCCAGGAGAAGCTGGCCTCCTTCAAGGTCCAGGCCTGGGTCCGCGAGATCAACACCGGCCCGGCCGTCACCCAGTTCGCGCTGGAGCCCGGTGAGGGCGTCAAGGTCCGCCGGATCACCGAGTTGCAGAACGACCTCGCCCTCGCCCTCGCCGCGCCGCAGATCCGGATCGAGGCGCCCGTCCCCGGGCACGCCCGCGTCGGGATCGAGGTGCCCAACGACCAGATCATGACCGTCGGACTGCGCGAGACCCTGGAGTCGCCGGCCTACGTCAAGGGCAAGCAGAAGCTGCCGATCCCGCTGGGGCTGGACGTCAACGGCAAGTACATCGTCGGCGACCTGGCCCGGATGCCGCACCTGCTCATCGCGGGCGCGACCGGGTCCGGCAAGTCGGTCTGCATCAACGGGATCATCTCCACGTTCCTGCTGACCCGGCGGCCGGACGAGGTCAAGCTGCTCCTGATCGACCCGAAGATGGTCGAGCTGACCGGCTACAACGGGGTGCCGCACCTCCAGTGCCCGGTCGTGACCGAGATGGGCAAGGTCGTCCCGGCCCTGCGTCTGGTCCTGCGGGAGATGGAGCGGCGCTACACGCTGTTCTCGACGCTGGGCGTCCGCAACCTCGACGGCTACCGGCTCAAGACGGCCGACGAGCCCGGCGCCGAGAACCTGCCGTACCTCGTCGTGATCATCGACGAGCTGGCCGACCTGATGATGACGACGCCGGTCGAGGTCGAGTCGCTGCTCCAGCGCCTGACGCAGATGGCGCGGGCGACCGGGATCCACCTGATCCTGGCGACGCAGCGGCCGTCGGTCGACGTCATCACCGGCATCATCAAGTCCAACGTCCCGGCCCGGATCGCCTTCATGGTCTCGTCCAACACCGACAGCCGGGTGATCCTCGACGCGCCGGGGGCCGAGCGGTTGCTGGGGCGCGGCGACATGCTGTTCGTACCGCCGGACGCGGCCAAGCCGCAGCGCATCCAGGGCGTCTTCGTCGCCGATGAGGACGTCTCGGGTGTCGTCAACCACTGGCAGGCGGTCGTCCCGATCCCGCAGTACGCCCAGGAATGGATCGACCTGCCGAGCGCCAGCGACGCCGCCGACGGCTCCGGCGGTGACGACGACGGCGAGGACGACCCCCTCTGGGACCAGGCGATCGAGATCGTCCGCAAGCAGGGGACGGCCTCGGCCTCGATGCTCCAGCGGCGCCTCCGGATCGGCTACAACCGCGCCGCCCGCCTGATCCAGGAGATGGAGGACCAGGAGATCATCGGTCCGGCCGACGGCATCAAGGGCCGCACCGTGTTCCTGACGGATGAGAGCGCGGAGTAGGGAAACAGTGATCCCAGACGAGTCTCTACCATCGGTGATGGTCGGCGAGGATGGCAGGGAGACCACGTTCTTCGCCTTTGGTTGCTGATCGAGCACTGACGTCCAGCAGGATCGACCCGGCTGGCGGACCAGGGATGACGTCGAGAGACAGGACCCTGCTAGACGCTGACTGACGCCCGCGGGACTAGTGTGCGCAGGAAAGCGCGGCGACAGGAATCCCCAACGATCGCGTCCTCCCTGATTTCCGTTCCCCGTCCGAGTCGTGCTGTTTCGCCGGAATGGTCTGCTGACGCGAGGGGCGACGAGATCCGTCGCTCTGACGAGACGGCAGGGCCGCGCGAGCGGTGGAGGACGCAGTGGACTGGTGGAGGCGGCGGCGATCGGGACCTGATGTCGTCGGCAAGCAGGATCCGCTTCCGATGGCGACGTCCGACCGGGAGAAAGCCGACCCGGTCAGGGTCAAGTCCAAGGGTGACCCGGTCCCTGTGCCCGCCAGCCATCATCGGGCCACGCGACCCCACATCGCGACGGTTCCGACGCGGCCGCCGGTGTCACCGGCGCCTCCTGTCCCGTCTGTTCCGATCAGGAAGTGGGTTCTTCCGGTCGAGCACCGGGACGAAGACAACGACGATGCGGTCGTCGCCGATCTCACGGACACCCTCATCCAGCAGGCCGGCGACGAGTGGCACGCGCCGGAATCGACCGACGACCCGTACTTCCGATGCAGCGAACTCCTGTCGGTCGAACTAACGGGTTACGACCAGGTCATTGCCGATCGGGTCGAGGCCGAGGCATACCACGCGATGCTCGACGCCGCCCATGACCTGGCCGACCGCCTCCGAGACGAGGCCGAGGACGACGACGGCTGGTAGGCCTGACGGTCCGGTCAGGGCTGCCCGCGACGCCGGCGCCCGGCGGCGGCCCACGGGTTGTATGGGCGCCCGGCCGCGGCGAACCGGACCGTAAAGCCCGATGCCATCGGGTCGATGAAACGCAGCAGCGCCTCGCCCTCCACTGCGACGGCCCGCTCGTCGTCGGGCGAGAGGGATTCGTACGGCGTCACCGTCATCCCGATCGTGCCATCGTCCCGGTCGACCGTCCAGATCGCCCCGAGCATCCCGTCGATCAGCACCGTTCCCTCGGATGCGCCGTAGCCGCCGGGGATGCCCGGTAGCTCCTGGACGGCCATGATGCGGCTGCGGTCGGCGTGGGAGAGCAGGACATTGTCGTATTCCCCGAGGAAGCGGGGCGGTGCCGCGGTCTCCGGATCGGGGAACCGGCCATCCTCGATGTCGAACAGTTCGGTGCCCGTCGGACCGCGGAAGACCCGCAACTCCGGCCGGAGCTGCCGGACGACCGGGCCAAGCCCGGTCAGCCCGGACCAGCGCCCGATGTCCGCCACGGACGCCGGGCCAAACGCGGCGAGGTAGCGACGGATCAGGTCGGCGATCGGCAGCGGGTCCGCGAGGCGACGGCCAACGAAGGTCTCGATCGGCGCCCAGACGGGACCGGACGCCTGGCGCCAGACCCCGCGTGGCGGGACCTGCAGGGTCGGTGACGCGGCGGTCGCGACGAACCCCAGTGACGCTGGCGGGACGCCCGGCCAGCGTTGGGCGAGCAGCGTTCCAAGCTCGATCCGGCTCATCGAGCGCTCACCGAGGAGGCGCTGGCCCTCCGCCACGACATCCCGCAAGGCGACCTGGCCGAGATCCTTGCCGTGCTGGGTGGTGGACATGCGGCGGACGATCATCGGGTGGAACAGGGGCTGCATCGTCAGACAGTCTTCGACCGTCACGAGATGGATGGTCCCGCGCATCAATGTGAGCCGGACGGCCCGGCCCGTGGCGACCATGCGGGCCAGCTCGTCCGGTCGAAAGTCCGGCAGGCGGCTCCAGAGTCCGACGTATGGCGCATCGGGCACCTGGGCCTGGAGGCCGGCGAGGCGCCCGATCACCTCGCTGACCGGGAGCGCCTCGCGTCCCAGCAGCAGTTGCCGCCCCAGCAGGGCCCGGTTGAGTTCCCGCGTCGTGAGCGTCCGGACCGTCACGCGGCACCCCCTCTCGTCCCGGCCCATCATCCCAGCCATAGTGGACAGGACCATTCCGGATGTCTGAACCGGTGTCCAATGATTGACGATGCGCGTATACCTCGCTGCTGACCGGTGACCTGCAAGGCCTCATTCAGTTGGTGGGCCGGCCACAAGCCGGTTACGGACCGCAGCTTTCTCGCTAGACCTTTCGGCTTGACAGAATATCGAACCGTGCAGTCGGGTTTGGTATAATGAGGGGCCGCAATTGGGTGAACCAGCGGCGTGCCGGGCAGGATCAGGAGGATGGGCAGGTGTCGATGAATCGCAGCGGTGGGCCGGTGACCGCCGCGCCCGTGGGCCGGCTGATCGACTCGCTGGCCCGGCTGCCGGGGATCGGCCCCAAGACGGCGTCCCGGCTGGCCTACTACCTGCTGCGCAGTTCGCGGGACGACGCGATGGCGCTGGCCGAGGCGATCATCGAGGTCAAGGAGCGCATCCAGCTCTGCTCCGTCTGCTTCAACGTCACCGAGCAGTCGCCCTGCGCGATCTGCAGCGACGAGAGCCGGGACGGAGCGATCTGCGTCGTGCAGGAGCCGCTCGACATCGTCGCGCTGGAGCGGACCGGCCAGTTCCACGGCCGCTACCACGTCCTCCATGGGGCGATCTCGCCGGTCGAGGGCGTCGGTCCCGACAAGCTCAGGATCCGCGAGCTGATCGAGCGGGTCGAGCGGACCCGGCCGGACGAGGTCATCCTCGCGATGAATCTCGACCTCCCCGGCGACGCGACGGCGACCTATCTCCACCGGTTGATGGCGCCGATGGGTATCGCGGTCACACGGCCCGCCAGCGGACTGCCCGTCGGGGGCGACCTTGAGTACGCCGACGAGGTCACGCTGGGCCGGGCGCTCAAGGGGCGCCGGCCCCTGTAGGACGCCCCGGCATGCGGCACGACCGGTTTCCGCCAGCGTCCCACCCGTAGTGAACATTGCGGCCGTGTTAAGTCGGGCGTACGGACGCCGATCGGGATTGTCGACGACGGTCCAGAGGACTACACTTCGCAGGTATGCAGGGACGAACCGGTGACGGGTTCCGCCGCGAGACGAAGATGGACGACCGGAGCGGCAACTATCCGGCGGTACGTCCTTCCGGGCCGGAACGATCGGTCTCCCCACGCGCGTCGAGTCTTCGCCCCCTCCCCCTGACCGTCGGGCCGCCCGAACTCCGCGACCTGCCCGACCTGCTCCGGCTCCCCGGGATCGAACTCCTCAACCAGCCTGAGTCGTTGCTCGTCCCGTTCAGCCCATCCCGTGCTGCCTTGCGGGCCCGGCTGCGCTGGCCGCGATCCCGTCGACGGGTGATCGTCGCGCGGACGGGCGACCGTGTCGTCGGCTTCGCGATGTTCCAGCCCCAGCGACCCGACCAGCGCTGGCGCCTGGACGCCATCGGGGCGGCCGTCGGCGTGTTCGATGCCATCCCGGTGATCGACGAGCTGATCCGCTACGGGATCACCCTGGCCGGACTCAACGGCGTCAAGCGGCTCTACGCCCGCGTCCCGCAGGGCGCGTTCTGCGCGGCCGGGCTGCGTGAAGTCGGCTTCTGGCCGTACGCGTCGGAGATGGTGCTGGTCGGGACCGACTTCGGGCCGGCCCGGATGCCGGCGACGGTGCGGTCCCAGCAGTCCTCGGACACGTGGGCGGTCCAGCAGCTCTACAGCGCGTCGGTTCCCCGGCAGGTCGAGTACGCCGAGGCGCTGACCAGTCACCGCTGGGACGTGGCCGAGGACCGGGCCAGCGTCGGCGTCCACGGGCTGGTGATCGAGGAGGGGCACCACATCGTCGCGATGGCCCGGATCGTGAGCCGTACGTCGGGTCACGCGGTCGAGATGATCGTCCTGCCCGAGCGAACCGAGTTGATCGATCCGCTCCTGGACGGCGTCGCTGCCTGGCTGTCCGACCGGCGCTCGGCGCGTGTCTACGCGACGGTGCGGGGCTACCAGCAGGAGATCCGGACCAAGCTGGTGGCGCGGGGCATGGTCCCGCTCCACGAGCAGGACCTGCTGATCAAATACACGACGGCCAACATCCGGCTCCCCGTCTTCGAGGTGGTGCCGGCGTTCGCCGAGGTCCGGGAGGGGGTGCCCCATCGCGTTCCGACGTTCCTCCAGACCCAGCCGCATGACGACACCGTGACCTGAGCGGTCGTCGTCCCGTGGCGCCGAGTCAGGCCGGCGCCATCGTCCACCTACCGCCTGTCCGTCGTCTTCGTCGCGTCATCCCGCGCAGCATCGGCCGGTCCGCACCGGTCGGCCCAAGGCGTTGAGGTGTCGTGAGTGAGCAGTATGCCGCAGACCTATCCACCGGCTCCGTCGACCCAGCCGTTGGCGGCAGTCCCGACCAGTGACCCTGGCGCCGGGATCGCACATGCCGACGACGAGCGTCTCGTCGTCCGACCCGAAACCACCCAGGACGTCGCCGTCACCGACAACCTGAACGATCTCCTCGACGCCCTCCCGCCTGACATCTCCGAGCCGATCCGCGGGCTGGACGACCAGCACGAGCTGGGCGGTCTCGTCGAACTCATCCTCGACCTCGGGCGCCGACCCGAAGCCCGCTTCCAGCACGGCGAGCTGATGCTGACTGACCGAGACGTGACCCGCGACGACCTCGAACTCGTCGCCGGGCACATCGGGCAGTTCGGCGACGACAACCGGGCCGGGATCGAGCGGACGCTCCACCGGATCTCGGCCATCCGCAACCGCAAGGGCGAGATCGTCGGGCTGACCTGCCGGATCGGCCGTGCCGTCTTCGGCACCATCCAGATCATCAGCGACCTGATCGAGTCGGGCGAGAGCGTGCTCCTGCTCGGCCGGCCCGGCGTCGGCAAGACGACCATGCTCCGCGAGACCGCCCGGGTCCTCGCCGACGAGTACCGCAAGCGCGTCGTCATCGTCGATACCAGCAACGAGATCGCCGGCGACGGCGATATCCCGCACCCGGCCATCGGCCGCGCCCGCCGGATGCAGGTCCCGACGCCCAACCAGCAGCACGGGGTCATGATCGAGGCCGTCGAGAACCACATGCCCGAGGTCATCGTCATCGATGAGATCGGGACGGAACTCGAGGCTGGCGCCGCCCGGACGATCGCCGAGCGCGGTGTCCAGCTCATCGGCACGGCCCACGGCAACACGCTCGAGAACCTGATGCTCAACCCGACGCTGTCGGACCTGATCGGCGGGATCCAGTCGGTGACGCTCTCCGACGAGGAGGCCCGCCGGCGCGGCACCCAGAAGTCGATCCTGGAGCGCAAGGGCCCGCCGACCTTCGGGATCATGGTCGAGATCGTCAGCCGCGACGAGGTCGCCGTCCACCGAGACGTCGCCACCACGGTCGACGGCATCCTCCGGGGCGTCGCCCCCCGCTCGGAGATCCGGCGGCGGAACGAGCGCGGTGAGCTGGAGTTCAGCAACCGCGACGAGACCCGCCGCGACCCGGCCCAGCCCCAGCAGCGGCCCGGTGGGCAGTTCATGTCCGGCCGGCGCGGCGGTGGTGGTGGCGGGAATGGCGCCGCCTCCGGCATCGTCGATCTCAGCACCCGCCAGCCCCGGTCCGGTCGCAGCGACACGGACCTCCGGGTGTCGGTGGCCAGCGCACCACCCGCCCCGATCACCCTGCCGACGCTCCGGGCCGCGACCGGCGGTCGAGCCGAGGCGCCCGATGTGACGATCGACGAGTTCGAGGGCCGGGACCTGCCCGAACCCGTCGAGTTCGCCCCGTCGTTCCCCCGTGGCCGCGGCACCGAGAGCAAGCCGCTCCGGCTCTACCCGTTCGGGATCAGCCGGAACCGCCTGGAATCGGCTATCCAGCAACTGGGCGTGCCGGCAACCATCGTCCGAGACCTGCGCGAGTCGGACATGGTCGTCACCCTCAAGAACTACTACCGGCGCAAGCCGCAGTCGCTCCGGGACGCGGAGAGCCGCGGGACGCCTGTCTACGTGATGCGCTCCAACACCGAGACCCAGATGGAGAACGTCCTCGCCGGGCTGTTCCCCTTCGCCGCCGCCCGCCGGACTCCCATGCCGACCCGCCGGATGGAGACCGTCTCGGACCGGGCCGCCGAACTCGACGCCGCCGAATGGGATGACGAGGATCTCCCCTCGAACTTCTCCGACGACGCGGCGCCGGCCCCCAAGGCCAGCGACGACGTCGTGACGCGGGCGATGATCGAGGCCGAGGACGCGATCGCTCACATCATGGGCGGCTCACCCCCGATCTCGCTCGCCCCACAGGGCGCCTACGTCCGCCGGCTCCAGCATCAGCTGGCGGACCGGTACAACCTCGGCAGCCGTAGCCGGGGCCGTGAACCCTACCGCCACGTCGAGCTGTTCCGGCTCGGGATGCAGTAACCCGCACCACGTCCGCCCGGAGGCTGTCGTCTTCCAGCCCCCGGGCGAGACCGGGAGAACTCCCCACGTCGGTGGTGTCGTAGATCAGACGACTCCACCGTCGTGGGGTGACGTCATGGTGCGACGCGGTCGATCCAGCGGGATGGGAGTGGCACGGGCCGGTATGCAGGGACTGTTCGTCAGCTTCGAGGGTCCGGAGGGAGCCGGCAAGACGACCCAGGCACGGCGCCTGGCCGAGGATCTCCGGTCCGAGGGCCATGATGTCGTGCTGACCCGCGAACCGGGCGGCACGCCGCTGGCCGAGGCCGTCCGCGGACTCGTCCTGCGGCACGCGGAGTCCGGCGGCGTCCCGATGTCGGCGGCGACCGAGGCGCTCCTGTTCACGGCCGCCCGCGCCGACCACGTCGATCGGCTCATCCGGCCGGCCCTCGACGCGGGCAGGGTCGTCATCTGCGACCGGTTCACCGGCTCGACGCTCGCCTACCAGGGTGGGGGACGGGGGCTTGACGCGGACGCCCTCACCGCCGCGCAGGAGCTGGCGACCGGTGGGCTCCGGCCGGACCTCACACTCCTCCTCGATTTGCCTGTCCGGGACGGCCTGGACCGGCGGTTCGGCGACGGCGAGGGCGATACACCCAACCGGATGGACGCCGAGTCGGAAGCGTTCCACGAGCGCGTCCGGGCGACCTATCACCGGCTGGCCGCCGCCGAGGGCTCGACCTGGGTTATCGTTGACGCGGGCCGGCCGCCGGTTGCTGTCGCGGCCGCGATCGGCGACACTGTCCGTTCAGTGCTCCGGAACCGGCGCACCTCGGATCGGCGTGTCCCGCACCAGGCCGTCGAGACAGGGAGACCATGACGACGGCCCTCCGGCCCGGCGACGGGATGAAGCTGATCATCGCGGTCATCCAGGGTCACGACAGCGACGCGGCGCTCGGGGCGCTGGTGGCGCGTGGGTTCCACGCGACGCTGGTCGACAGCCAGGGTGGTTTTCTCCAGGAGCGAAACGCGACACTCTTCGTGGGCGTTCAGGAGACATACCTGGCCGATGCCTTGCGTATCATCCAGGTGGCCTGCCAGGCGGAGAGCCGGGTCGCCAACCCGGTCATGCCACTGGCGGAACCGGTCGATGTCTACGTCAACGAGCCACTGCCCGTCGCGGTCGGCGGCGCGACCCTGCTCATCTTCGATGTCGCGCGGTACGAACGGATCGCCTGAGTCCAGCCTGGCCTGTCGGGTTCGGCATGATACCTACGGTGCAGCCACGGGCTGATGCCGCTCACATGAAACGGAAAGGGGCTGGCATGGCGATCGAGGAAGTGCTCGCGCGAGGTGCCCAGATCTTCGTGGCACTGATCGGGGCCTACCTGGCCGTGCTGTGGTTCGTCAGCATCATCTGGGCCTATCGCGACATCGAGTCGCGGAGCCGCAGCGTCGTCACCCAGATCTTCTCGACCTTGCTGGTGGTCCTGTTCCCGTTCCTTGGCATCCCGCTGTACCTGGTGCTCCGGCCCAAGGACACGCTCGATTCGGCATTCCAGAAGTCGCTGGAGGAGGAGTACCTCCTGCAGGATCTCGAGGAGTTGCCGCTCTGCCCGAGCTGTCAGCACTACGTCTCCGAGGATTTCGTCCTCTGCCCGCACTGCCACACCCAGCTCCGTGACAACTGCCACAGTTGCGACCGGCTCGTCGACCTGCGCTGGTCGCTCTGCCCGTACTGCGCCGCGACTCAGTCCGGCCGTGACGCGGCCGACCAGGTCGAGGCTCCGGCCGCCCGCTGGACCCGACCGGCTGCCGCTGGCCCGGTTCCGGTGGCGGTTCCCGAACGGGCGGCTCCGACCGTCCCGGAGGTTGCGGCGACGACGGTCGGCGATCTGGTCGCCCGGCGGGCCGTTGCCCGGCAGGAATCGAACAGCCGCCTGACGGTGGTCGGTGGGCGTGCCCATCGCCCCGACGAGGATTCCTCGGAGCAGCCGCGTCGGGGCCGGTTCCAGCGGCCGGCGACGAGCGACGCCACGGCCGCGACGACCGTTATTGATACCCGCGAGGCGCAGGAACGCGTCCCGATGCGAGCCGACGGCGACTAGACTCCCGTCAACCGAGGATCTAATCGGCCCGTCTCCGGACCCGGAGACGGGCCGTTCCGTTGGATCGGATGGCCCCGTCGTATCATCAGCCGGGACAGGATGTCGGCGGCGCTGTTGAATTCCAGAGTGGGACGGATGACGATGAGATTCGACGTGCCGGTGACCGCCGATGGTCACCGCCGGATGTCCCCGACCGATATCTCCCATTTCATCCGGCAGGGCAACTGCCAGCGGTTCCTCCGCCTGATGCTGCTGGAGCGGCGACCTGGTCCTAACGTCCTCAGGGAATACGGAGTCCTGGACCAGGGTCTGACCCCGCTCCTGACCAGTACCGGCCTGGCGTTTGAGCACCAGGTCGAACAGGCGATCGGCGGTCAGATGCCGTCCCGGCGATTGGGCCAGGGCGAGAATGCCGCCCGACGCGAGGCGGACAACCAGGACCTGGTCAACGCCGCGCGACGGCTGCCCGCCGACAGCCGGACCGTCCTTTTCCAGACCCGTCTCCGAGCTCCACTCGGTACCTGGGACCTGCGAGGCGACGCCGATCTGATCCTGCTCCGGCGGGATCGCGCCGGGCGGCTCTCGATCCTCGTCGCGGACATCAAGAGTTCGACTCGTCCGCGGTTGGAGCATCAGCTCCAGGTCGCCTTCTACGCCGCGATGATCTCGGCCGTCCTCGCGGCAGACGATGTCCGGGTCGAGCGGCTCGACCTCGGCGTGCTCTATCGTCCCTCGGATGCCGACCGGCTGACGCTCGAGCCCGAACTGGCGCTGCAGGTCGCCCGTGACCGTGACGTCGCCCGGCAGACCTTCGGGACCGACGTCGCCGGACTCGCCCTGGTCGCGGACCGCGAGGCGCTGAGCGCCGCGGTCGAGGACCTGGTGAGCAAGCCCGGCTCGATGGCCGAGGAGGTGGCCAGCCTGCCGTTCGGCGACGTCCCATACCATCTGGCCGATGTCTGCGATGGCTGCCGGTTCAACGAGTTCTGCATGAAGTGGTCGGCTGAGCACGACGACCTCTCGCTGATCCCCTTCATGACCGGTGTCGAGAAGGCCCAGCTGATCCGGGCCGGGGTCCGGACGACCGCCGCGCTGGCCGGGCTCAAGCGGCTGGAGGAGCGTCCGGCCGATGGCGCGGGGCCGCGTGTTCGCCTCGTCACGCAGCCGGGCTCGGAGGCGACCGTCCGGCTACTGGCTGGGCGGCCGCCAGTCGGGTCCCGGCTCGACGAGCTGATCGTCCGGGCACACGCCTACCGGCGCGATCAGGGTGACGACCAGGCGAGCCTGCCGTTCATCCCGGGCGGGGGGGCAGGTTCGCTCCCACTCGTGAGCGCCGCTGTCCATTCGAACCTCGTCTGGGTCTACATCGACGCTCAGACCGACTATCTGAACGAGCGGCTCTACCTGCTCGCTGCCCGCGTCGTCGCCTGCGAGGGAGGCGAGCCGGTCCGCGAAGAGTCGGTCATCGAGATGACGGACGGGCCGCCGGATGATCCCCTGGCTGAGCGGGCCATCGTCGGGCGCTGGGCGGCACGGGTCGTCGCGGCCATCGCCGGGCTCGCTGCGCCAGACCCGGCGACGGGCGAACGCAGGGCGCCGATCCACCTCGTCTTCTTCAGCGGCAAGGAGATGGGCGATCTCCTCGACGGGTTGTCCCGGCACCTCCAGGAGGTCTTCGGCGCGACGGCACTCTACGACTTCGTCACCCAACCGGCCGCCTACGACTCGCCGTTGGTCACGCAGCTCGCGGACGAGATCCGCGACCGGCGCAATCTGCCCCTGATCGCTCAGTCGCTCTACCGGGCGGCCAGCTTCCAGGGATTCGACTGGAACGATCCTCGACCGTTCCGGAAGCTGTTCCACGCCCGGACGTTCGACTACTTCGGCCGCCTTCCCGGCGAGGGGGACGAGCCGGGCGCCTGGTTCATGCGACGGGCCCGGTTCCGCTCCGGGATCCCCCTGGAGTATGCCTACGGTGTCTGGGGCAAGCTCGAGACACGGCCCGACGGTGATCGCGATACAGTCGCGCCGTACCTGGTCCCGACGCGTGATGACTTCGTCGGGCTGGTCGAGCGTCGGCTGGACGCGTTGCGGTTCCTCTCCGGCAAGCTGTCGCCCAACCGGGACGCGGGCAAGACGCCGTTCGACCTCCCGGACCTCGACAACTTCGAGTCGAAGGCGCATGGGCTGGGCGAGGCGCTGCTGGAGTTTCTCCAGATCGAGCGTCACGTCGAGATGGCCCAGTGGCGCCGTGTCCGCCAGATCGAACCCGAGCGGCGGATGGCGATGGGGCAGGGCTGGGTGACGTCGTTCCACGACAGCGACCAGGAGTCGGACGTGCGCGAGGCGCTGGCCATCGCGCGCGAGCGTTTCGACGCCCGCGAGGAGCGCACCCGCAGCGGCGACAAGCTCACCGCTGAGGAGAACAAGCAGTTCCAGTGGTCGCTGACCGACCACCCGCTCCGTTTCCGCGTCACCCTCGAGGGAGACGGAGCCGACGTCGCCGAACTGCTTGCCACCTCGGATCTGCATGACGCTGACCGGGCGGTCCTCTATGAGCGCCTGACGTCGGACAGTCGCCTCCCCGAGGCTGAACGCCACCTCCATACGCCAACTCCGAAACAATTGCTCTACGGCCCACGGGTCGCGATCCGGTCGCTCGAAGCGACGGGACCTCCGGGCGATGGCGGATCGGCGACCATCACCCTGGAACTCCTCGGCAACTTCGGGGGGAACAGCAAGAACGGTTACACGTTTGGGGGCCACCCACGCCCGCCGCGGGACGGCGAGACGTACACCCTTG
>CADCWK010000362.1 GCA_902806375.1 uncultured Thermomicrobiales bacterium | reverse complement strand
GAACGCCCCCGGCCGCAACCTGCTCGACCCGAAGATCGTTCGTCCGGCTCTGCTGGAATCGTTGCGGAAGCTCGATCCCCGCACCCTCTGGCGCAACCCCGTCATGCTGATCGTCGAGATCGGCGCGATCCTGACGACCATCATCCTGATCGGTCAGTTGACCGGGATCGGCGATTCCGGCGACCCGACCGGTTTCATTGCCTGGATCGCCGCCTGGCTGTGGTTCACCGTCCTGTTCGCCAACTTCGCCGAGGCGATGGCCGAGGGCCGGGGCAAGGCGCAGGCCGAGTCCCTTCGCCGGACCCGGACCGAGACCATGGCCAGGGTGCTGGTCGGGGCGACCACCGATCGCCGGACGGAGACACGTGCCTCCGCCGAACTCCGGCCCGGCGACCTGGTGCTGGTCGAGGTCAACGACATCATCCCGAGCGACGGCGAGATCGTCGAGGGCGTCGCCTACGTCTCCGAGGCCGCCATCACGGGAGAGTCCGCTCCCGTCCTCAAGGAGCCGGGTACCGACACGTCGTCGTCCGTCACCGGCGGCACGCAGGTGATCTCTGACTATCTCATCGTCCGGATCACGGCCGAGCCGGGCAAGACCTTCCTCGACCGCATGATCGCGCTGGTCGAGGGCGCCTCGCGGCAGAAGACGCCCAACGAGATCGCCCTCAACATCCTGCTGGCCGGTCTGACGATCATCTTCCTGATCGTGACCGTCACCCTCGCCCCGATCTCGTCCTACGCCGGCGACCAGGCGTCGACCGTCGTCCTGATCGCCCTGCTCGTCACCCTGATCCCGACGACCATCGGCGGGCTGCTGTCCGCGATCGGCATCGCCGGGATGGACCGGCTCGTCCAGCGCAACGTGCTGGCGATGAGTGGCCGGGCCGTCGAAGCGGCCGGCGACATCGACGTGCTGCTGCTCGACAAGACCGGCACGATCACCTTCGGCAACCGGATGGCGGCCGAGTTCATCCCCGCCGCTGGCGTGAGCGTCACCGAACTGACCGGCGCTGCCCTCCGGTCGAGCCTCGCCGACGAGACCCCTGAGGGGAAGAGCATCGTCGCCCTCGCGACCGAACTCGGCTACCGGACCGACCCCGCCGCCCTGACCGGCGGCGAGCCGATCCCCTTCACCGCCGAGACCCGGATGAGCGGCCTGAAGAAGGACGGCCACACGACGATGAAGGGGGCGCTCGATGCCGTCGTACGCCAGTTCGGCGAGGTCCCGGCCGACGTGCGCGACGCCGCCAATCGCGTCGCCGCGGCCGGTGGCACCCCGCTGGTCGTGCTGGAGGATGGCCGCCCGCTGGGCGTGATCTACCTCAAGGACACCGTCAAGCCCGGCATGGCCGAGCGCTTCGCCGAACTGCGCGAGATGGGCATCCGGACCGTCATGGTCACCGGCGACAACCCGCTGACCGCCCAGACCATCGCCCGGGAAGCCGGAGTGGACGACTTCCACGCCGAGGCTCGCCCGGAGGACAAGATCCGGATCATCCGCGAGCAGCAGGCCGCCGGCCGACTGGTCGCCATGACCGGCGACGGCACCAATGACGCCCCGGCCCTCGCGCAGGCGGACGTCGGCGTCGCCATGAACACCGGCACGGCCGCCGCCAAGGAGGCCGGGAACATGGTCGACCTGGACAGTGACCCGACCAAGCTGATCGAGGTCGTCTCCATCGGCAAGCAGTTGCTGATGACCCGCGGCGCGCTGACGACGTTCAGCATCGCCAACGATGTCGCCAAGTACTTCGCGATCATCCCGGCGATCTTCACCGCCGCCTACGTCCGCGACGGCGGGTCGGCGGGTGCGCTCGACGCCCTGAACGTGATGCGGCTGGACTCGCCCGAGAGCGCGATCCTGTCGGCGATCATCTTCAACGCGCTGATCATCGTGGTCCTGATCCCACTGGCCCTGCGCGGCGTTGCTTACCGGGCGATGAGCGCCCCGGCCCTGCTCCGCCGGAACCTCTTCGTCTACGGTCTCGGCGGGATCATCGCCCCGTTCGTCGGCATCAAGCTAATCGACCTGACCCTGACCGCCGTCGGCATCAGCTGGTAGGTCCCACCTGTGCCCGTCCGTCGTCCAACCGTCCCAACCACGAGGTGCCCAGTGATCCTTCGTCAGGCGCGTACTGCCCTGCTCATGCTGATTCTCATGACGATTCTCACCGGCGCGATCTACCCCGGGGTGATTACCGGGGTCGCGCAGGTGATCTTCCCGGACCAGGCCGACGGCTCGTTCATCGAGCGCGACGGTCAGACGGTCGGCTCGTCACTGCTCGGCCAGAGCTTTGTGGACCCCGGGACCAACCTGACGCTCCCTGGCTACTTCCGGGGACGCCCGTCCGCCGCCACGATCACCGATGACGGGACCATCATCTCCGGCGGCTCCAACTACGGGCCGACCAACTCCGCCCTGACCGACCGCGTCGCGGCCGACGTGTCCGCCATCCGCGAGGAGAACGCCCTCCCGGACGGAGCCGAGATCCCGGTCGACCTCGTCACGGCTTCCGGGAGCGGCGTCGACCCCGACATCAGCCCGGCGTCAGCCGAGCTCCAGGTCGCGCGCGTCGCCCGGCAGCGCGGGATCAGCGAGGACCAGCTCCGCGATCTGGTCGAAGAGAGCACGACGGACCGCGTCCTTGGCTTCCTCGGCGAGCCGCGGGTCAACGTCCTCGACCTCAACCTGGCACTCGACGACCTGGCGCCATTGCCGGCGGGATAGGGGAGCCCGGCCTGGTCCCGCTCCATCCGCTGCGCCCGGCCGCCACGGCGGGCATCGCCCTGCGGCACGCGATCCGTGGTGTGGGCTCGATCCGGCTGAGCCCCGGGGGTGTCCCGGACCGCCTGGTCCCGTGCCCCTCGCCGGCGTTACGGGCAGGCCGATCTCCTGACGGCTGGCCGCCCGCTCGGCATCCCGACCTCG
>CADCWK010000361.1 GCA_902806375.1 uncultured Thermomicrobiales bacterium | reverse complement strand
GCTTATCTGCGATCGACGGACTCACCGCACGCCCGACCCGGTCTGGATCAGGCCCGCCGGATCTCGTTCACCAGATCGCGAGGAATCCATGGAGGACATGGTCCTCAACCAGCGGCCGATCACCAGCCGCGACGCTCGGCTCCAGTCCCTGATCGCCCAGCTCGACGCCGACGAGCTGGACGAGGCGATCGGCCTGCTCGTCGACCTAATCGCCGACCGCCAGCGCTCCCCCCGCGCCGATGACGACGCCGAAGCGGTGGTCCGGCCAGTCATGGTCGCGGATTAGCTGTCCCGGCCCTGGAGTGACGCGAGAGGGCCGGGCTGAGGGCCGACGCGCGCCTCACGCTGATCGACAGCTACACGCCCGTAACGTGATGGAGACCGGACCACCGGCCATCGTCGCGGGGACGGGGCGCCCGCTGCGCTCGCCAAATCGCGCCACCGCGGGATCTCGCGTGAGGCCGACGCCTACAGCTCCCGGAGCCGGGGCAGGACCTGCTCGGCGAGCCTCGTCACCGACGCGGCGGGATCGGGGCCGGTCGGCCCGGTCCAGACCTGGTCGATCCCCATCGCCGCGTATCCCTCCATGCTGCGCAGGAACCCGTCGACATCACCCAGGACATCGGCGCCGCCGATGATCGTCTTCTGGATCCGGTCGTAGTCGGTCCCCTCGGTCTCGCAGTGGCGCTTGAGCACCTCCAGCTTGTGCGCCACCTGGGCCGGGTCGAAGGCGAACAGGTTGCAGGCGTCGGCGTACCGCGCGACGAGACGCAGCGTCTTCTGCTCTCCCATGCCACCGATCAGGATGGGCGGGGATGGCTGCTGGAGCGGCTGGGGTGAGCAGAGCGTCTCGGCCAGCTGGTAGTGCGTGCCCTCGAACGGCCCGTCGTCGGCCGACCACATCTGCCTCACGATCCGCAGCGTCTCCTCCAGGCGCTCGAACCGCTCGGCCACGGGTGGGTACGGCACGCCGAGGGCGTGGTGCTCGCGGTCGTACCATGCCGCCCCGATCCCGAGCATCGCCCGCCCGCCCGACAGCACGTCGAGCGTCGTGACGGCCTTGGCCAACAGTCCGGGGTGGCGATAGGTGACGCCGGTGACGAGCAAACCCAGCGTCAGGTCGCGCGTCTGTCCGGCCACGAAGCCGAGGGTGGTGTAGCCCTCCAGCATCGGGTCCTCAGGCTGCCCGACGGAGTCGATCTGGAAGTAGTGATCCATGAGCGTCATGGTCGCGAACCCGCCCTCGTCGGCCGCGCGGGCCGTCGCGGCGAGGTTGGCGGCGATGGCCTGGGTGCCGCCGGGGTACGAGAAGTTGGCGTAGTGCAGGGCGAGCTTCATGGGAGGTCTCCTCGTTCGTCTCGTTCGTGAGGTCGGTAGGTGGGGCTCGACGGCGCCCATCGGGCCCGTCGCGGTCCCGGGACGTGCCGGCCCGCGACGTGGGGCGCGGACGGTCGTATGATCCGACGATCCATCGGGTCCATGGGTGACGGTTGAGCGGGAGCACATGATGAACGTCGCACATGTCCGGCAGTTGTTCGACTACGACGCCTGGGCCAACCGCCGGGTCTGGGACTGTGTCGAGTCCCTGTCCGACGAGCAGATCGAACAGGGACTCGACTACTCGGTCGGCTCGATCCGGACGCAGGTCCTGCACACGATGGGCGTCCAGTCATGGTGGGTCGGGTTCCTGGCAACCGGCGAACTCCGTTTCCTCGACGACGACGACTTCCCGACCCGTGACCTCGTCCTGGCTGGCTGGGACCGGACCGAGGCCGCCACGCGGGACTACCTGGCGACCCTGACCGACGACGGCCTGGACCGGCTGGTCCTGCCCGGCCACTGGGCCGAGCGGGGCCGCGCACCGATCACGGTCTGGCAGGCGCTCTTCCAGGTCCTCAACCATGGGACCGACCACCGGGCCCAGACCCTGGCCGGGATCCATCGCCTCGGCGGCCGGACCGTCGCCCAGGACTTCGTGCTGCAGGTCTGGGGCGAATAGCGCCGCCAGACCAAGGTCGGCACGACGAGCTCACCGGTCCGCGTGGGCTGGTGATCAGGCGACGTCGATCACGACCTTACCGAAGACCTCCGGGGATGCCTGGGCGCGCCAGGCGTCTTTGGCGTCCTCGAACCGGAACCGGCGGCCGATCGGCGGCGTGACCTGATGGGTATCGATAAAGCGGACCAGGTCGGCGTGGTCCGCGGCGCTGCCGACGCCAATCGCCCGGACGACGGCGCCCTTGAAGATCAGCAGCGACGGGTCCATCGTCTCGCCGGCGATCGAGAACAGGCCCAGCAACGACACCTCGCCGCCCCGGCGGAGCGCCGTGACCGACTGGGTCATCTCCCGCGTACCGACCGAATTGACGACCCGGTCCACGCCGCCGAACCGGTCGGCCACGGCCTGTCCCCACTCCGGCGTCTCCCGGTAGTTGACGACGTCGGTAACGCCGAGCCTGGCCAGGTGCTCCCGCTTCGCGTCCTGGCTGGTCGTCGCGACCACGCGGGCACCGGCGGCCCTGGCCAGAACCAGGGCGAGGAGCGAGACGCCGCCCGTCCCCAGGACGAGCACCGAGGTCCCCGGTCCGGAGGGTCGGTCGCCCTTGAGGGCGCTCCAGGCCGTCAGCCCGGCGCAGGGCAGCGTCGCCGCCTGGGCGTAGTCGAGCGTCTCCGGGGCACGGGTCAGCCGGCTGGCCGGCAGCACGACGTACTCGGCCAGCAGACCGTCCTCGTCGAGCGACCCGAGGCCCCGGCCGGTGTCTGACTCGGGGAGCCCCGAGAACCAGTCGCGAAAGTAGAGCGGCGTCACGCGGTCCCCGACCGCCCACTCTGTGACCCCGTCGCCGATCGCGTCGACCGCCCCGGCTCCGTCGGAGACGGGCACGAGGTCCCGGCCGGGCGTCCGCCAGACCATCGGGTCCGCCTCGGACAGGACGAACTGGTCGCGGTAGTTGAGGGAAACGGCGTGGACGCGGATCCGCACCTCGCCCGGCCCCGGCACGGGCATCGCCACGTCCTCGAGGACCATCCCGTCGATATCGGTCACACCTGCCGGCAATACCCAGCGTCGCATCGTCGTCGTCTCCATGGGTCTGGGCACGGTCATGCCCGTCAGATACCCGTTATCCGGCGGGACTCGACCAACCGAAGGGTCGGTCGTGAGCCCCACACGCATCGTCAACCAACCGGTTGGTTACTTGGAACAGACTACGTCGCTACCCGCGAGGTGTCAACCAACCGGTTGGTCGTACAATGGCGACATGAGACGAGACGCCACCGCTACCCGCCAGCGCATCCTCGAGGAAGCGACCGCCGAGTTCGCCCGCTACGGCATCGCCGGAGCGCGGGTCGACCGCATCGCCCGGATGGCCGGCTGCAACAAGGCGATGATCTACGCCTACTTCCTGAGCAAGGACCAGCTGTTCGACGCAGTCTTCGACGCCGTCGTCGTCCGGAACGTCACCGACGTCCCCATCGACGCCGCTGATCTGCCAGGCTACGCCGCCCGGCTGTCCGATCAGTACCGCACGTACCCGGAGGTCGGCCGCCTGGCGACCTGGGACCGGCTGGAGCGGGATGGCGTGGGCGTCCGGACCGCGACGATCGTCGAGGCCAACGGTCACAAAGTGGAGGCGGTCGCCGAGGCCCAGCGGGCCGGGCTGGTCGGTGACCACCTCCCGCCCGAGATGCTGCTGGAGTTGCTGTTCGCCGTCGCCGCCACCGGGTTCGACAGCGTCGTGCCCGGCCAGGAACCGCCGTCGCCCGAAGCGCGGCGCCAGATGGTCCGGGACGCCGTCTTCCGCCTCATCCGTCCCTGAGGCGGGCACCCTCCACCAGACCGGGCCGGCCTCTGCGATGATGCCGTTCGGCCATGTCCCGTCACGTCTCCGGATGGAGTGCCCTCCCCCGATGCCTGTAATCCTGTCCAACCCGATCCGGTCCTTCCTCGACGAGCGGCGCTTCGCCACCCTCGCGACGATCCAGGAGGACGGGACGCCCCAGCTCACGGTGATGTGGTACCTCCGCCGGGGCGACACCATCGTCTTCAACACCGAGGCCGGACGTCGCAAGGAGCGCAACCTTCGCCGCGACCAGCGCGTCGCCCTCTGCGTCGAGGACGGCTACCGCTACGTCTCACTCAACGGCACAGTGCGGATCACCGACGACCAGCCGATCGCCCATGCCGACATCCGGGCCCTGACCGCCCGTTACGCCGACCCCGGCACCGAGGACGCCTTCTACGACCGCAACTTCCGGGGTTGCGAGCGGGTGAGCTATGAGCTGGACATCGACCGGCTCGTGGCGTCGGGGCTGGACCGCGACTGAATGGATGGATGGGACCGGCATGGCCGACCGACGACCGGGTGACGTTCGCCTCCGGAACGCCACGATGGCCGACGTCGAGGCGATCGTCGCCGTCCACACGGCGTCCCGGGAACGAGCCTATCGAGGGCACCTCCCCGGCGCGCTGCTCGACCAGTACTCGCTGGGTGACCGGCTGGCGTTCTGGAGACGACGGCTGGTCGGGGACGATCCCCATGCCGTGACGTGGGTAGTCACGGTCGACGGGTACCTGGCTGGGCTCTGTCACGCCGGGTCGCCCCAGCCCGGGCCAGCCACGGACGCGCTGCACATCCATGCGCTCTACGTCTCGCCCAACCAGCAGGGCCGCGGGCTGGGTCGCCAACTGCTCGGAGCGACGACGGCGACTGTCGCCGCGGCGGGCTTCGCAGAGGCGACACTCCATGTCTACGACTTCAACGTGCCAGCCCAGCGCTTCTACGAGCGCCTCGGCTGGGAGCGGGTCGCGACGGTCACCCTGGCCGAATGGGAGGGCCGGGCGATCACCGGGTACCGCTACGAGCTGGGCCTGGTCGCCGTCCCCCCGGTCGCCGGACGGCCGTGATCGCTGGCCGGCGTGGACTCCACGGCGACGCACCCGCTCACGCCATCCATACGTAAACCATACGCCGGACCAGCCAACGTCGAACCGGGGCAGACTCTGACCGCCCGCTGGCCATCGGCCCACCCGTGTTCAGGTGACCTGTCCCTGATCGACCGCCCCTCGCCATCCAACAAGGAAGGTTCCCCATGACCGACCCCCGAATGACGCCGCTCGCCGAGATCGTCCGCCGGCATCGTCCCGACCGCGAGCCCCTCGTGGCTTCCCCGACTGCCCTGTCGCGCCGGAGGGCCCTTGCGACCGGGGCCACCACCGCGACCGCCCTCGGCCTCGCCGCCGTCGGTGCCCGGCGACTGGCCGGTGCCAGGGACGCCGCGCCGTCATTGAGCCCCGCGTCCGGGATCGCGGGAACGACGACGGAGTGCGCCACCCTGACGCCGGAGTTCACGGCGGGTCCGTTTTACGTCGATGAGGCACTCGTGCGACGCGACATCACGGACGACCGCGAGGGGCTGCCGCTGGCCCTGACCATCAACGTGGTCGACACCGCCGCCTGCGCACCGCTCGCCGACGCCGCCATCGAGATCTGGCACTGCGACGCCCGGGGCTACTACTCGGGCGTCTCCGGCAACAGCCCCGGCAGCGACGCGTCCGCCGAGGAGATCGCCGCCGCCGCGGAGTCGATGTCCCTGCGAGGCGTCCAGATCACCGATGCCGTCGGCGCCGTCACCTTCGACACGATCTACCCCGGCTGGTACCGGGGGCGGACGATCCACATCCACCTGCAGGTCATGGTCGCCGGCGAGATCGACGCCGAGAAGACGTACGAGAACGGCACCACCGTTCACACCGGCCAGCTGTTCTTCGACGACGCCATCTCCGACGACGTCTTCCTGACCGACGCCTACGCCAACCGGCCCGAGGACGAGCGCACCCTCAACGACGAGGACGGCATCCTCGGCGACCACGACGACGACCCGCCGTTCCTCGTGGCGCTGACCCAGGTCGACCCGGAGGACATCGCGGCAGGCTTCACGGGCATCGTCACCATCGGGGTCGACCCTGGCGCGCGATAGAGCGGCATCAGCGTTGGGGTGAGCCAGGAGGCAAACCGCCAGCGCGCGTCCCTGGTCGCGCTCCCCCGTGACCCGGGGACGATGCTGGCGCCGCATCCCTGACCCGGCCAGACCCGCCCGGCCGATGCCATGCAAATGGTGACCCTGCGTGACGGTGGCAGGGTCTCGCTCTTGCATGGGAGGGGGGCGCTCCGATGGCTCGCCGCGTCCGGTGTGGTATGACTTCCGGCCGGTCCCATGGGTCCAATGGTCATGCCAGCCCCCACCAGCCTTCAGTCCCTTGCCGCCGGCAAGGCACCAACGAGGACATTTCCGTGATCACGCTCAATCGACGGCAGATCCTCGGCGCGCTCTCCGGTGCGATCGCGCTGCCCCTCGCCGTCCCGACGGCGGACCGTGTCGCCGCCCAGGAGCGGCCATCCTGGCCCACCGACGGCTGGGAGCGCATCGACCCCGAGGAACTCGGCATCGACCCGGCCATCTTCGAAGCTGCCTCCGACCGCCTGCAGAGCGAGACGCCGACCCTCTCGGCCTTCGTCGTCGCCGTCGGGGGCAGCCTCGTGTACGAGTACTACGCCGACGGCTTCGGGAGTGACGACACGACCGACATCTGGTCGTCCACCAAGAGCGTCACCAGCGCCGTCATCGGGATCGCGGTCGCGGATGGACTGCTCTCGCTCGACGACCGGCTGGCCGACCTGATCCCCGACCGGCTCCCGGCCGAGGCCGACCCCGCCGCCGGGGAGATCACCGTCCGCGACCTGCTGACGATGTCGAGTGGCTGGGAATGGGATGGCACCGTCGACTACGCCAACCTGGACAACGCGGACGACTGGGCGGCCCGGACGCTGACCCTGCCGATCGTCGCCGAGCCCGGCCAGGCCTTCATCTACAACTCGGGCAGCTGCCACGTCATGTCGGTCGTGCTCCAGACCGTCGCCGGGCAGACCCTGCGCGACTTCGCTCAGGACCGCCTGTTCGGGCCGATCGGGGTCGAGATCGGCGACTGGCTGGAGTCGCCACAGGAGGAGACTGCCGGCGGCTGGGGGCTGTTCCTGACCCCGCACGACATGGCGAAGTTCGGCTACCTGTTCCTGAACGGCGGCCGGTGGGAGGACCAGCAGATCGTCCCGGCGGAGTGGGTCGAGGAGTCGACGACCTTCCAGATCGAACCGATCGCCGAGAACGACTTCGGCGGCGGGACCGGCTACGGCTACTACTGGTGGCTGGACGAGGTCGGCGGCTTCCCGGGTTACTTCTCACTGGGTTACGGGGAGTCCAGCATCTATGTCGTGCCGGGACTCGACCTCGTCATGGTCGCCGCCACCGCTGAAGTCCCGGATCTGGCCGAACCCGGTCTCCAGACCCGCCCCCGCCCCATCATGCGCGACACCATCGTCCCGGGGATCGCCAGCCGGGCGTGACGGCTGTCAGGCGATCGCGCCCCGCGCCGTCCGACGCCTGGACCGATGGACGGCCGGCAATCCCCAGCACTCAAGGGGCTGGGGGTCGCCGGTCGTCCGTCTGCTCAGGGCAGGTCCGCTATTTCGAGTCACCACTGGTCGTCACTGACCGGCCAGCCTCAACCGGCTTCCTCGTGCGGCAGCGGGTGGTACGCCACTCCCAGCGCGTCCAGCCGCCGGGCATGGACCCGCAGCCGGCCGAGGAACTCGGTGTAGTCGCCCGGCTCGGGGTGCCAGACGGTCTCGGCGAAGGCGCAGCCGCGCGGGAAGGCCATGAACTCGACGTTGGCCGGCTTGGGCATGTACTCGGACCAGAGTTGGAACTGCGCCCCGAGGACGTGGCGCGCCTCCTCCGCCGTCAGCTCCTCCGGGATCGGCCGGTACGAGTAGGCCCGCTCCAGCGTGATCAGCCCACCGATCCCGTACGGCTCCGTGACCCGGTCCTCGGTCTGGTAGTAGTCGAAATAGGTGTGGGTGTACGGCGCCATCACGACATCGTGCCCCGCCCGCGCCGCCGCGATGCCGCCCGCCTCGCCCCGCCACGACATCACGACCGCCCCCGGCGCCAGCCCGCCCTCGAGGATCTCGTCCCAGCCGACCAGCGTCCGGCCACGGGACTGGATGTGCTCGGCCATCCGGCGGATGAACCAGCTCTGCAGTTCCTCCTCCGTCGCGAGGTCGAGCTCGGCCATGCTGGCCTGGGCTCGCTCGCTGGCGATCCACTCGTCCTTCTCGCACTCGTCGCCGCCGACGTGGATGTACGGCGAGTCGAACAGGTCGATCACCTCGTCGAACACGTTCTGGTAGAACGTGATCGTCGACTCCTCCGGGTTGAGGATGTGCTTGATGATCCCCCACTTGGTCGCCACGGCGAGTTGCTCCCCCGTGTTGCCCAGCTCCGGGTAGGCGGCGATGGCGGCCTGGGAGTGCCCGGGGACCTCGACCTCCGGCACGACCCGGACGTGCCGGGTAGCGGCATGGGCGAGGATCCGCCGGATGTCGTCCTTGGTGTAGAAGCCGCCGTGCGGCGTCCGGTCGTAGCGCTCGTCCTCGGGATGACGGTGGTCCGGCCGGACCATGATCGTCTCGGCCCGCTGGCTACCGACCTCCGTCAGCTTCGGGTACCGGTCGATCTGGAGCCGCCAGCCCTGGTCCTCGGTCAGATGCAGATGGAGGGTATTGAGCTTGTGCATCGCCAGCAGGTCGATGAACCGGAGGACGAAGTCGACCGGCATGAAGTGGCGAGCGACGTCCAGCATCGCGCCGCGCCAGCCGAACGCCGGCCGGTCGCCGATCCGGACGCCGGGTACGACTGGCTCCGCGCCGGGGGTGCCCGCGAAGACGGCGGGTGGGAGGAGCTGGAGCAGCGTCTGGGCGCCGTAGAAGGCCCCCGCCGCGTCGCCGCCGGTGATCCGGACGCCAGCCGGGTCACAGATCAGCTCGTAGGCCTCGGCTCCCAGCGCCGCTTCGAGAACGATCGTGACCTGGGCGGATGCGGACGGACCCTCGGTCGTCGTCAGCCGCTCGGCCAGCAGACCGGCAGCCGTCCCGGTCCCGTCCGCCGCGGACACCGTCACTGGTGATCTGAACCGGAACCCCTCGCCCGTCACCTCCACGCTGACTGGCCGCGGGATGATGGCGATCACGTCCGCCGCGTCAGTCCCCGTCTCATCGCGTCCCGAACTCGCCGTCGTCATGGACTGGCTTCCCTGTCTGGTGTGGGCACCGGCACTGGTGCCCATCGGTCTGGTCCCGCGGCCAGCTGGCTCGCTGGCGTCGGCCATTGTCCGGGACATCACGCCGCCGGGCAATGGCCGCTCATGACCCGGTCGGGTCGAACCGTACGTCCATCCAGTGGATCCATTCACCGGGGTGATCTCCGGCCTGGCGTTCCCAGCGAGCCGTCATGAACGCCTGGCCAGCTCCGGCCGGCGCCAGGACGGCCCGCGCGCCGCCGCCTTCGAGCAACAACGACCCGTCCGCCTGTGGCAGGGCCGTCATCGTGCTGAAGGAGCCGCCGGCGTCGAAGGCCCGCATCCGGAATCGACCCGTCGCGGCGTCACGGTCACCGATGAGTTCGAGCCCCCGGGAATGCTGGTCGCCGATCACGACGTCGATCCGGTGGATCACCCAGTGACCGCCCTCCATCCATGCGTACTCGTCGGTCCCGGCGATCGTCTCGATCGCGGCACCCTGGTCATCGAAGACGTCCCGGACGTCTCCCAGCGCCCGATGAGCGACTGGAACGCCCGCAGGTCATCAGCCGGCGTGGTCATGTTGTCCTCCCCCAGGAGAAGCCACTGTCGTCGGACGGAGATGATCGCAAGGACCCGCACGCCGCAGACCTTGCGGCCTGACGACCCGTCGTCAGCACAAGCACGACCTGGCCGAACAGGCAGGCTGTTCAGGCGACCTGCCCGCTCCCACCGCGCGGCACGGTACCCTTGACGCAGACGCACCCGGCAACCGGGTCAGCCGCCGCCCGGACCCGGTCCCGGTGGCCCACTTGGGAGACAGCACGGAGTGATCGTCGCAATCGCAGGCGGCGTCGGTGGGGCGAAGATGGCGCAGGGACTGGCCCTCGCGTTGCCACCCGGCGACCTGACCGTCATCGTCAATACTGCCGACGACATGGAGCACCTTGGGCTCCACATCTCCCCCGACATCGACACCGTGCTCTACACCCTTGGCGGGATCGCCAACCCGACGGCCGGCTGGGGTATCGAGGGCGACACGACGGCCACGCTGGACCAGCTCCGCCGCTACGGCCACGACGCCTGGTTCTGGCTGGGCGACCGCGACTTCGCCACCCATATCTACCGGACCTCCCGGCTGGCCACGGGCGCCTCGCTGACCGACGTCACCGGTGAGATGGCCCGTGCCCTCGGGATCGACGCGACGATCCTGCCAATGACCGACGACCCGCTCCGCACGGTCGTCGGCACCCCGGACGGCGACCTCGCCTTCCAGGACTACTTCGTCCGGCGCCGTCAGCAGGACGACGTCACCGGGATCCGGTTCGACGGTGCCGAGGCGGCCCGGCTGCCGGAGCGCGTCCGGGCGGCGATCATGACCGCCGACCTGATCGTCTTCTGCCCGTCCAACCCGATCGTCAGTATCGGACCGATCCTGGCCGTGCCGGGGATGCGCGAGACGCTGCTCGCGGCTCCGGCGACGACCATCGCCGTCAGCCCGATCATCGGTGGCCGGGCGCTCAAGGGACCTGCCGACCGGATGCTGGTGACGCTCGGTCACGAGAGTTCGGCCCTGGGGGTGGCCCGCCTCTACGCTGGCCTGGTCGACGGCTTCGTCATCGACCACGCCGACGCCGACCTCGCCGGACCGATCACCGACGAGACCGGCATGGCGGTCGCGACCACGGGCGCAGTCATGGGTGGTCCGGACGACCGTCGCCGGCTGGCCACCGAGTTGCTCACCTTTGGTCAGCAGATTACGATTCCTGCACAGACGGCCTGACATCTGATCAGACATCGTGTGGTGTTGTCGTCTTCCACA
The DNA here is from genome assembly GCA_902806375.1 of uncultured Thermomicrobiales bacterium. GTDB lineage: Bacteria > Chloroflexota > Chloroflexia > Thermomicrobiales > UBA6265 > CADCWK01. Next base: position 8,190 of record CADCWK010000361.1, on the reverse strand, counting down.
CCGACAGGGCAGGGCGCCATGACACCGCATGACTCGCGTTCCCTCCGCCCGGCGGACCACAGCCTCGCCGGACAGATCGTGGCCCTGATCCCGGTCCGCTCGTTGACTACCGGCAAGAGCCGCCTGGCCGGGGCGATCGGCGATGACCGTCGCGCCGACCTGATCCGCGAGATGCTCACGGAGGTCGTCGCGGCGGTCACCGCCTCCAGGATGATCGGCCGGGTCATCGTGATCAGTCCGGATGAGGCGGTCCTGTCGTTCGCCAGACACCTGGCGCCGAACGTGACGGCCCTCCGCCAGGCACCCGACCGGCCCGGCCTGATCGCGGCACTGGAGCAGGGCCGGGCCTTCGCGCTCCGACACGGTGCGGCGGCGATGCTGATCCTGTTCGGCGATCTGCCCCTGCTCTCGCCTGACGATGTCCGGGCGATGGTCGCCAGCGACGTGCGGCTCGTGCTCTCTCCCGACCGCCACGGCGAGGGGACCAACGCCCTCATGCTCAGGTTCGACCCGCCGGTCGTCCCACCGGGCGACGCCTTCCGCTTCCAGTTCGGCCAGGACAGTTACCGGCGGCACCTGGCCGAGGCCGACCGCCTCGGCCTGACCGTCGCCACGGTCGTGACGACCGGGACATCCCTCGACGTCGATACCCCGGCCGACCTCGCCGAGTGGTCGGCACGGTCGGCGATGCCGGCCACTCACCCGGCCCGCTGAGCGGCGATACTGCACCCACCATCCGCGCGTCGCCGGCCGGGCACGTCCCTGGCTGGCCGGCGCGCGCCGAAGAGTGAAGGACGAGGCATGGCAACCAGCGGAGCGATCCCCTCCGAGCGGCCCGGCGATCTGCGCATCTTCGGCATCGGCGGCATCCCGGAAGTCCAGTCCGGGGACGATCTCATCGGCCTGATCGGCGAGGCGATCGTGGCCGCGGGCCAGACGGTCTTGCCCGGTGATGTCGTCGTCGTTACCCACAAGATCGTCAGCAAGTCCGAGGGACAACTCGTCGACCTGCGCACGGTCGAGCCGTCGCCGTTCGCGATCGAGTTCGCCCGGCCGACCGGCAAGGACCCACGCCAGGTCGAGGTCGTCCTCCGGGAATCCGTCCGGGTCTCCCGGATGGACGCCCAGCGCGGGGTCATCATCGCCGAGACGCGGCACGGGTTCATCTGCGCCAACGCCGCCGTGGATGCCAGCAACGTCGCACCCGACATCGTCTGCCTGCTGCCGAAGGACCCGGACGCCTCGGCGGCCCGCATCCGGGAGGGGCTCGCGGCCCGGTTCGGTCTTGCCGGTGACGACGCGCCCGCGGTGATCGTCTCCGACTCGTTCGGCCGGGCCTGGCGGGCGGGCATCATCAACGTCGCCGTCGGGGTGGCCGGTCTCGCGCCGCTGGCCGATTACCGGGGTCAGCACGACGCCAGCGGCTATGAGCTCCGGGCCACCGTCATCGCCATCGGTGACGAACTGGCCTCGGCCGCGGAACTGGTCCAGAACAAGCTCGACGCCCGACCGGTCACGATCATCCGCGGCTACGTCCCCCAGACGGACACCCCGGCCGGGACCGGCCGGGACCTCATCATGCCGCCGGAGCGCGACCTGTACCGATGACCACAGCCACGCTCCTGGTCGATCAGGATGCCTCGCGCTTCTCGGCGTCCACGTATTCTCGAAGAACGGCGTTGATGCGGTCCTGATAGTCGTCTCCCGCTTTGGCGCGGAACCAGTCCATCGTCTCGGGATCGATGGAGATGATCGTCCTCTGCGAGGTCGGGGAATCCTCAGCCTGGACCGTGGTCCAGTCGAACACGCCCTCATCCTCGAAGTCTATGGACGCTTCGATCTGCTCCGGCGTCAGGGCACGGACGCGCTCCCAGTCGGTCTGGTCTTCGCCGCGCCGGATCATCTCATCCATCTCTTCAGCCGTATAACTCACGATACGCTCGCTCTTCTGACTCACGTGCCCTCCTCGCTGAGATGATGCGCCGCGTCGGCCCACGGGTCGTCCAGATCACCGTGTAGAAGAGGTCATCCAGCAGCCCGGTCGACGCGACGCGCTGTTCATCTCCACGGTCGCTGGCCTTGTTCCTGAGCGGCCGGCCGTCGAAAAGTGTCCGCGCCCGAAGGAAATCGACTCCGTGTTTGGCGACGTTGCTCAACCGTTTGGACTCGTCCCACTCGAAATCCACCCCTACCTGCCTCCCGCCAAGTGTACCGAGCTACCACAGGTCCAGACCATGGGCATAGACACGGGCCACCGCTGTCAGGCGATGGCCCGTCTATCCAGTCGAAGTTGTGACCCGTCGAGTTACCCCTTGATACCAGACATCGTGACACCCTGGACGATGTAGCGCTGGAGGATCAGGAAGATCAGGACCAGCGGAGCGATGGCGACGATCGCGCCCATGAACATCACCGGCAGGTTGATGACCTGGGCCGTGATCAGCGTCGAGAGGACGATCTGGATCGTGTAACTGTCCGGCGACTGCCCGACGACCAGCGGCCAGAGGAAGGCGTTCCAGCTGTTGATGAAGCTGAGCGCCCCGATCGCCGCCATGACACCCCACGAGTTCGGCAGGACCAGCGCCCGGTAGACGCCGAAGTAGCTCAGCCCGTCCAGCCGGCCAGCGTCCTCCAGTTCCTTGGGGAAGTCGAGGTAGAACTGGCGGAAGATGAAGACCGCGAACGCGCTGAACAGCCCCGGCACGACGATGCCCTGGATGGTGTTGATCCAGCCGAGCTGCGAGATCACGACGTACGTCGGGACGAACGTCACCGCGCTGGGGATCATCAGCGTCAGCAGGATGATGTAGAAGACGACGTCCTTGCCGCGGACGGGCATCCGGGCCAGCCCGTAGGCGGCCATCGACGCGAACAGCGTCTGGAAGACCAGGTTCACGATGGCGATGATCGCCGAGTTCCGGATGCCGGTCGCCATGGGATAGTCATTGAACAGGGTCCGGAAGTTCACCCACTGGGCCTCGGTCGGCCACCACGACCACTCCAGGGAGGAGATCTGGGCCTGGGTCAGCAGGGCGTTGCGGACCAGGAGATAGAACGGGAACAGGAAGATCGCCGCCAGGACGATCGCGACGATGTAGAGGACGATCTGATTGACGATCGGCCCCGGGCGCCGGCCCGTTCGCTGGGCCGTCCGGGCGCCGGTCGCGATCACCGGTCGGGTCGTCTCGGTGGTGTCGAGTGTCGTGGCCATGTTTCCATCCCCCGGCGGCTGGGCACCGCGCTGTGCCTAGTCCGACGACCGCCCGAAGCCGAACAACCGTCCCTGGACGATCGTGACGGCGATGATGATCGCGGTCAGGATGAAGCCGGCCGCCGCGCCGCGTCCGTAGTCCTGCTGACCGATCGCGATCTGGTAGGTGTAGATCAGCGGCGTCCGCGCGATCGAGAGGTTGGCCGACGACGCAAGACCACCGCTGAGGATGTTGTAGAACTCGTCGAAGGCCTGGAAGGCGGCGATCAGGTTCAGGACGACCACGGCGACGACGGCGTTACGGAGCAGCGGGAGCGTGATCGTCCGGAAGGTCGTCCAGCCCGGTCGCCCACCGTCGACGTAGGCCGCCTCGTAGAGGTCCCTGGGGATGTTCTGCAGCGCGGCGATCAGGATGATCATGTAGAAGCCGACCTGCAGCCAGAGCCTGACCGAGACCAGTACCCACCACGTGTATTCCACGACCCAGTTGTAGACCGGCGAGGTCGGGTCGCTGCCGCTCAGCCAGTAGACGACCGTGTTGGCGAAGCCGGACGGGACGCCGGTAAAGATGCTGGTCTTCCAGATCAGTGAGGCGACGACGTAGGAGACGGCGGTCGGGATGAAGAAGATCGTCCGGAAGATGCCGCGCCCGAACGTCAGCGCGTTGACCAGCATCGCCAGCCCGAGCGCGAAGATGGTCGTCAGCGGGACGATGAACGCCGTGAAGATCAGGATCGTCACGAGGGAGCGCCGGAACTGGTCGTTGCCGATCATGTACCGGTAGTTCTCGAAGCCGATCCAGTTGCCGATGCTGACGCTGTTGCGGGCGTCGGACAGGCTGATCAGGAAGCCCCAGACGATCGGGATGAAGGTGAAGACCGTCAGACCGAGCATGATCGGGCCGACGAACACCCAGAACGCCAGTTGCGCCTGCGTCGACTGCTTCTGCCAGAAGGAGACCTTCGGGACCTGGAGCCGTTCCGTGGGCTGGGCGATGGCCATGGGCACCTCCGTGGGCGCATGGGACCGGTGCCAATGACGACGGGGGGACGCATTCGCGGGCGAATCCGGTGCTCCGCTGCACCGGGCTCACCCGCGAAGGGTCATGATGAGAGGAGGTCAGTCGGTCAGCGGGCGGCGACCGGGGTGGCCTGCCGGACCACCTCGGCCTCGATCTGGCCCTGGGCATCGGTCAGGACCGCGGCGAGATCGCCACCGCCGCCCTGGACCACGCCCGTGACCGCGTCCTGCAGGATGGTCCCCATGGACGCCGTCCAGGTCGGGGGCAGGATCTGGCCGTACTGCTCGAGGATGCCGACGACCTCGGCCGCCGGTCCGGACTGGAGCTGGGTCGCGGCAGCCGCGACGCTGATCCGGGGCGGGACGTGGAAGCCGTAGGCAAGGTTCCAGTCCGTCTGGAAGTCCGCCCGCTGGATCCAGAGCCAGTTGACGAAGGCCTTGGACAGCTCGACGTTCGGCCGGTTGCCGTTGACGTACTCCGTCCAGCCGCCGAAGAAGGTGACCGGGGTGCCGGACGCATCGAGGGCCGGCCAGGGGATGACCCCGAAGTCGTCGCCCAGTTCGGCCTGGATCTGCGGCATGGCCCAGAGGCCACACCACTGCATGGCCACGAGGCCCTGGGTGAAGGAACTGGGGTCGAACCACTCGACCGGCGCGCCCGTCAGGAGCGACCCGGTCGCGTTGAGCTCGATCAGCTTCTGGTAGGCGAGGATGGTCCGCTCGTTGTTGAAGACGACCTGGTCGCCCTCGAGGAACTGCGACCCGCCGGACTGCGGCAGCAGCGTCAGGAAGGCCGAGATGCCGCCATCGTTGCCGATGAACAGGCCCTTCTGTCGGCCCGTCCCAAGCGCCGTCGAGGCGGCGATCAGCTCGTCCATCGTCTGCGGCGGGGCGATCCCGGCGGCCTCCAGGAGGCTGCGCCGGTAGTAGATGACGCCGGTGTCATTGACGATCTTGACGCCGTAGACGTTGTCGCCGAACTGGTTGACCTGGAGGCTGAGCGGGCTGAAGTCGGCCCGGACCTCGGGGGTGTAGAGGTCGTTGAGCGGGACGGCCTGGTTGGCGTTGACGACGGCCGACGTGATGCCACCGTTCTCGTAGATGTCCGGGCCATCCGGGGTCAGCAGCGCCGCGTTGAGCTTGCCGGCGTAGTCGCCCGGGTTCCAGACCATCTCGATCGAGACGGCGGGGTTCCCGTCCGGCTCGGTCGTGTACGCCTGTGCGTAGCGGAGCGCGGCATCCTGGGTGCCGGCCTCGCCGTACTCGTGGTACCACTGGGTCAGGGTCGTGGTGCCCTGCGCGTAGGAGCGCGGCGCCCGGCCGTAGCCGGCCCAGGCGACGGCGCCGCCGGCGACGAGGACGGTCTTCACCAGGTCACGGCGGGTGAGACGGGCCATGATCCCGCTCAGCGTGGCGGGGTACGGGGTATCTGCCATCGGTGGTCACTCCCTAAACGCGTCGTCGCGCCTCAGAGCCATGTGCTCGAAGATCCTTTCGGATTCGCGCAAGATAGCACCTGCCGACGCGTTCCTCAACGTCTAACGCCCAGACCGCGCCGGCTCCGGCCCGCTGACCGGATCGCCGGACGCGGACGGTCGTCGGGTTCCCCGCACGCTGTGACTGCCCGCCGGCACCTATGGAGCCGGCACCGCGGGTCGTCGGTGCCAGGTCACGACCGCACGCGGGCCATCGCGCCGGGCGCCGGGGACCAGTCGTCCCAACGGGAGCAGGAGCCAGGCCCGCGAGAGCGTCCGACGGCGACCGCGACGGGATGCCCATGGGTGGGCCACGTCCCGGCACGGCGGGTCAGATCGCGGCCACCGTCCTGCTACATTTGACGGCGTGTATATCCGGCCCGTCGCCATTCCGACCGGCGATGGGAACGCGCAGAAACGAGCAGACATGCAACACCGCGGGATCGGCTACGTCGCCTCCTTCGAGCAGTTTCACCCCACCGACATGCTGCGGTGGAGCCAGCAGGCCGAGCAGGCCGGGTTCGAGGCCGTTGCCGCCTCGGACCACTTCCACCCGTGGACGCCCGAGCAGGGGCACAGCGCCTTCGTCTGGTCGTGGATGGGTGCCCTCGGCGCCAGCACCTCGCTGCGCTTCGGCACGGCCGTGACCCCGCCGGGCTGGCGCTACCACCCGGCCATCCTGGCCCAGGCCGCCGCGACGATCGAGGCGATGTACCCCGGCCGCTTCTTCCTCGGCCTCGGTGCCGGCGAGGCCCTGAACGAGCACATCGTCGGTGAGTACTGGCCGGAGGCCGGGGTCCGCTCCGCCCGCCTCTGGGAAGCCATCGAGATCATGAACAAGCTGCTGACCGGCAAGGTCACCAAGCACAGCGGCAAGTACTTCAACCTCGAGAGCGCGAAGATCTACACCCGGCCCGAGACCCCGCCGCCCCTCTACGTCGCGACCGCCGGGCCGCTCAATGCCGGCAAGACCGGCCAGTACACCGACGGCATGATGCTGGTCGGCGCGGCCGACGAGAAGCTCAGGGGGCTGATCGAGAAGTTCGAGGAGGGCGCCCGCAAGGCCGGCAAGGACCCGGCCGACATGCCGAAGATCCTCCTTATCAAGATCTCGCTGGCCGCGACCGAGGAGGCCGCCGGGGAGCAGGCGCTCAGGGAGTGGCCCAACGGCGGGATGCCCTTCCCCAAGGGCGACATCCGCAACCCGGAGGACTTCCGGGAGATGGCCAAGCTGGTCCGCCCGGAGAACTTCAAGAACCGGGTCACGATGACGCCGGACCTGGACAAGCACGTCGAGCTGATCCAGCACTACGTCGACCTGGGCTTCGACGAGGTCTACGTCCACAACGTCGGTCGCAACCAGGAGGAGTTCATCGAGCGCTACGGCAAGGAAGTCATCCCGCACATCAAGTGGAAGGCGTAGCGACTCTACCTACGGCCCGCTGCCCATCTCGCGTCGCCCCCCAGGGCCTCGCGGGATGCGGAGGGGGGCTCGCTCGTCACGGTCACGAGCGTCTCACCGGCGACCCGGGTCGCCGATCCCGGGTTCGCCCCGGAAACACACCCTTGCCAGGCGGTCCCGGACGACGGTGTCCGACGGACGCCGACCGTCGCCGGACAGGCTGACGGCCGTGGGATGCGCCCACCGGATCCTGACGAATCCGTGACATACCCCCGGTACCATACGGCCAACCCCAGGCATCGCCGCCTCGCGTCGGGGTCGCCCGCAGGTACGGGAAAGGTCGGAACATGGTCCACGAACCGGTCACCGCGCTGATCTGCCCGGCCTGTGGCGGGCCGTTGGCCGACCCCGCGACCCGGCGCTGCGCTTTCTGCGGCGTGGCGCTGATCCTCCCTGACGACTCACTGGCCGTTCCCGCTGGAGACACGGAGGAATGGCACCGTGAACTGGTCCGACTCCGCGCACGACTCCGGGCCGACCCATCGCGGGCGGACACTCATTGCCGGCTCGGCCGGGTCTACGAGCGCCTCGGTCTGACGGACGACGCCGTCCGGGCCCTGACGGTCGCAGTCGGTCTGGCGCCCGAGGACACCGGGACCCGGCTGCGACTCGCTACCCTGCTGGCGAGCCGGTCGGCGGCTGGCGTGCCGGACGCCTTCCCGGCCGCGATGCGGCATGTCCGGCAGGTGCTCGTGCTGGCGCCGGATTCCATTGATGCCCGCCTGCTGCTCGCCCGGCTGCAGACGCAGCGCGGGGACTTCGACACCGCACGGGCGACGCTGGCCCGCGTCGCCGGGCTTCCCAGCGACGAGTCCCGCCGGCGGGAGGCCTGGATCACGCTCGCCGAGGCCGCCGCGTGGGAGCACCGGGGCGACCGGACCGGCGCCGTCGCGAACTGGCGCCTGGCCTCGGCCATGGCCCCGGATCTCGCCCGGGCGGCCGTCGTCGGCTTCCTGGATCGGACCGTTCCGGCCCACCATGCCGTCGCGCCCGCTCGCGTCTCGGCATGGGGCGGCGGGCGA